>JBILBT010000200.1:0-5791 GCA_044353545.1 Crocinitomicaceae bacterium
AATACAGCCTCAAGGAACGTAAAAAAGGTGCTCCAGTGCGTTTTGTGTACGATAGCCAGATGCCAGACGATTTGCTTCATTTTCTCTTGCAATCGCTGCACCTCAAAAAAGGCTTAAACACCATTCCGGGAGGGCGATATCATAATTTCAAGGATTTTATTTCCTTTCCAAAATTCAATAATCCAGCCTTTTTGTACGAACCTCAGGCCCCTGTTGTTCATCCAGATTTGGAGCATCCTCAAGGTATAATCCCCATGGTGCTTAAGAAGGACGTACTTTTACATTTTCCCTACCAGCGCTTTGATTATGTCATTGATTTACTGCGTGAGGCAGCATTAGATCCTAAGGTGAAGTCGGTGAAAATCAACATCTACCGTATCGCTCGAAACTCGGACATTATGAAAGCCATTCTTTCGGCGGCATTTAATGGGAAAGAGGTCGTAGTTGTTATGGAGCTACAAGCGCGCTTTGATGAACAAAATAATTTGTATTGGGCTGATCGCTTGAAAGAGTTTGGGGTGAAGGTGATTTATGGTGTTCCAAACATGAAGGTGCATTCGAAATTGCTGCAAATAACACGCATGAACCGAACAAAAGAACAATTGATTACCTATGTGGGTACAGGTAATTTCAATGAGAAAACCTCCCGTATTTATTCCGATTTGTGTCTTTTGACAAGTAACAATCAAGTGTCTCAAGAGGTAAGAAAAGTGTTTAAACTTTTGGAAAACAACCTAGAGCGCCCATCGTTTCGCACCTTACTTGTTTCGCCCTTCAATACACGTAGAAAAATTTTGGCATTCATCACTCGTGAAATTGAGCACGCAAAAAATGGGAGGGTCTCTGGAATGCGCATAAAATTGAATAACTTGACGGATCCTGAAATCATCGAAAAATTGTACCAGGCGAGTAAGGCAGGCGTGAAGATTGACATGATCATTCGTGGAATTTGTTGTTTAATTCCAGGACAAAAGGGATTGAGCGAAAATATAACTGTCATTAGTATTGTCGACCGCTATTTGGAGCATGGTCGGTTCATGATTTTTGAAAATGATGGCAATCCAACGTACATTCTTACGAGTGCTGATTTCATGGAACGCAATCTTGACAATCGTATAGAGGTGGGGGTACAGGTTTCGGACTTATTTATAAAACAAGAATTAGATCTACTGTTCAACTATCAATGGAGAGGTAGTATCAAAGCACGCTTAATCAGTGCTGATTTTTTAAACAGTTACCACAAAAGAGATTTACCACCATTCCACGCGCAAAAGGAAATATATCAGCATTTTAAGTGGATGGCAGAGGGTGTAGAAAATTAAGACTGTTGATTTTTTAGGTCGTTGAATTATTCTTTGCAGAGTTTTCAACCAATGGTGTTTTCCTTCAATCAGTTCTGTATTTTTGCGTTTTATTTGACGTAGAAGATGAAATTTGGAGCGATTGATATAGGAACAAATGCCGCACGACTTCTTGTAGGAGAAGTGGATAAGAATAAGCAGCGTGTATATGTCAAAAAAGTATCTTACACGCGAATTCCATTGCGCTTGGGTGAAGATGTTTTTGACGAAGGAATCATCTCAAAAAAGAAAGGAAATGACTTTGTCAAGACTATACAGGCCTTTCGATTGATTAGCGAAATTTTTGAGGTTCATTCGTTGCGCGCTGTTGCTACGTCGGCCATGCGTGAAGCAAAAAATGCCGAGAAAATTCTGCAGAAAATTCAAAAAGAAACAGGGGTAACGATTGAAATTATAAGCGGTCAGGAAGAGGCCGATTTGATTTTTGGGAATTTTGAAGTCTTGGATATTGACCGTGAAATTCCATTTATTGTTATCGATGTCGGAGGGGGGAGCACAGAAGTGAGTATCTTCGAAAATGGTCACCTGATTTCTTCGCGTTCGTTTGAAATTGGAACGCTTCGTGCGTTGAAAGGGAAGGTGGATCCCGCGGTATGGGATTTTTTGCACGATTGGATTGATAAAAATGTCGATATGACGCGCCCCCACCAAATCTTTGGAACAGGCGGGAATATCAATAAAATACATAAAATACTTGGTGCCAAACAAAATGAATCAGTGGGCGTGATTGACATTCAGGCCTTGCACGAGCAATTGAAGCCTTTGTCTGTTAAAAAACGCGTTGAATTGTTTCAGCTGAAGCCCGATCGCGCGGATGTCATCGTTCCAGCAATGGAAATATATTTGTTTATTCTCAATCAACTCGGTTGTTCTGAACTTTTTGTCCCGAAGGTTGGACTTTCTGACGGTATGATCTTGAAGATGCATCAAGGGAATGAAGGATTCTAAAAAATGAAGAATTAAAAATTAATAATTAATAATGAATAGATGGTTATCCTCACGGGAAACTTATCATTAGTAATTCGTGGCTTAGAGTCTGCTATCGCACCTCACTTATCCGCCGGGGCAGGATATCAAAAGCGTATTTTAGTGAACTTCTGTGGTTTTGAGACCTGCGTTATTGCTTGGGAAGCATGTATAAACCACCCCTTAATCCCTCCCGCAGCGTTCCTCGCGGGACAGGCACTCCACGAGGGGATTTTTATTTTTTTCTTGCTGAGTGTCAACTCACCACACATACATAACTCGTAATTCGTAATTCGTAATTCGTCATTGGTAATTCTCCTTAAAATTGTTAATTACAGTTAAAATCATGTAACACTTGTTACTTTTTCAGTTTCAGATGGTTTAAGGAACATGAAAATCTTGATCCTGCTACTTTTTGTGACCGCAATTTCTTTCGTTCACTCAGCAATTACACCGAAACGCCAGCGCCAACTCGACAGTTTAGTCACCAATGTTCCGCTTCCCATTTTAAAGAATCTAGATTCTTTGCACACGCATTTGCATAGTGCGGCTTCCACAGATGAGGAGCGCGTATTCATGTATTTCGGTCTGTTCGGGATTCATTTCAAGTATGATCAAGCTCGTTTCAAAGCAAAGTACGCACGTGAGTATACGCCAGCATACACTTTATCTAAGAAGAGAGGGGTTTGCCGCGATTTTGCAGATTTGTTTCAGGAGTTGTGCAAGCGCAGTGAAATTCCATGTGTTGTAGCTCTGGGCAGTACAAAAAAGAAATGGTACGAAGTTCCAGGTGAGATCATCCACCACAAATGGAAACAAGCAAATCACGCATGGAACATTGTAAAGTTCAATGACGAATGGCATTTAATGGATCCAACTTGGTCTAAAGTTCTTTCGGCAGAGAAAATTTATGGAAAGGATGCGAAAGGGAAAACGATCTATCAATGTTCAATTAAAACGCCATGGAGGGCCTATTACGATGCGACAAGTGCGTTTTTCTACAATGAACGAAACGCGGTACATCCTGCATACTACCTCAATTCGTCTATTTTCTCCTTCAAAACTGCTTTGAGAAAACAGCAAAATAGAAAGGTAGAATGTGTGGACTATCCCTATGCTCAAGTGTTGGATTGCATCGCTGAAAATCCTCATGAACAACAGTCTAGGGAGTTTTACAATACGGAAATACTGTATTCAAAGCGATCTGGATTCTATTACCGAATGAGAGATTTCATGCTTTTTACGGATTTAAAGCGTGCACCACATGATCCACTGACTATTGAGCAATGTAAAAAGAATTACGAGGAGTTTGAGGCAATGATTAAATTCTTGGAGTCAGAATTTGACAAGTCATTTCAAGACTATTATTCAGTTTATGTTCAGACCATGACAAAAGAGCTTGAATCATTAAAACGCAAGACAGGTGCATTTAGCAACAAATCGAATTAATTCATTGATTTTCTTGCGTTGCTAATTTTTAGTTCCGTAATTCGCACATGCTCAAAGAAAAAATACTAGAAAAGACTGTACTTCTAAGTGCGGTCTTTTTGATTTCGTTCTATTCGATTTCTCAAGCTTACAATGGCATAGATGTACGTTCCTACCAATTGGATTTACAGGTCAGTGATTCTTCGGATGTGATTCGCGTGCATGAAGACATTTACTTCTACCACAAAGATCCAAAGACATGTATTGCATTCGATCTTGTTGGACAAACAAAGATTTCTGATCGTGAGGTAATTACAGGCATGAAGGTCACTTCGTGTAAATTTCAAGGAAATAATGTGCCTTTCATTCAAGACCAGGATAAGTTGTTTTTGAAACTTCCCGAAAGTGATGTTGCTGCCATCGATGAGGAAACTGAATTGCATCTTGAAGTGTCGTTTAGCGGCATCCCTGCCAATGGACTCATCATAGGAAGCAATATGTATGGCGACCGAACCTTCTTTGCGGACAATTGGCCAAATCGTGCGCATCATTGGTTTGCCTGCAATGACCATGTATCGGATAAAGCAGGATTCAATGTCACCGTGCATGCGCCAGAAAAATACGAGGTTGTGGCGAATGGGATCCTCGTGGATACGCGAATGGAAAAGGGCATGAAGGTTCATCAGTTTGAATCGGGCATTCCACTTCCTGTGAAAGTGATGGTAGTTGGGATTGCAGATCTGGTTCTGAAAACGTTTGAAACGGTAAATGATGTTCCCATCAGTGGGGCTGTCTATCCTCAAAATCAATCTAAAGCGCTGTATGATTTAGCCTTAAGTCCTCAGATTCTTAGGTTTTACACCGATATTTTTGGTGCTTACCCCTTTGAAAAACTAGTGGGTGTTCAATCTACAACGATGTTTGGTGGAATGGAAAATGCAGGCTGTATCTTTTACGATGAAAAGGCTTTAAATGGAAAGAGAACGAGTGAAACACTCATCGCCCATGAAATCGTTCATCAGTGGTTTGGAAATTCTGCAACCGAGTCGGATTGGTCTCACCTGTGGTTGAGTGAAGGTTTCGCCACGTATTTTACGAATGTGTATATCGAAAGTACAAAAGGTGTAGAAGCCTTTCAAAAACAACTAAAAAAGGACCGTGATCGAGTCATCGATTTTTACGGCTATTACCAACATCCCCTAGTTGACACAAGTTATACAAACCTGATGGAATTGCTCAATGCCAATGCCTATCAGAAAGGTGGATGGGTACTTCACATGTTGCGTCGAAAGCTCGGTGATGAATTGTTTTTTCGAGGAATCAAGCACTACTATGCACGCAATGAAATTTCAAATGCCGCGAGTACGGATTTTCAAAAAGCAATGGAAGAGGTGAGCGGACAGCAGTTGGATGCGTTTTTTAAGCAATGGGCCTACACAGCAGGACATCCAATCCTAGAAGTGAAAGGCACGCCAAATGGATTAGCGTACGCATTGATTGTTCGGCAAATACAAGCAGAAGGTGCGTTTCAATTCCCTTTGACAGTAAAATTGCTGCTTAAAAATGGACAGACAGTAGAAAAAACGATTGAAGTGACGGAGAAAAATTCTCAATTCAAATTTGATACGACGAGTCCTGTTGATTCTGTGCTCTTTGATCCAAATTGTGATCTGCTTTTCGAATTGAGGGCAAGCGATTTAAAGTAATTACTGCTTACTTGGAGAGATGAATTGCGCATCGACGCGTCGATTTTTTTTCCGATCGCTTTCAGTTCTTTCAGGAGAAACCAATGGCTCAGTATTCGACATGCCTAAGGCTTTCATACGACTTTTGTCAACACCCATTTCAACCAAACGTTTCACCACGGCCTGAGCACGTTTTTTAGATGCCCGCTTATTGTTCTCACAACATACATGGCCTCGGATGATGACCTGCATTTGAGTGTTTTTAAAAAGATAGGATGCCAAAACATTCAATACAGCGGAACTACCCGACTCCATTTTAAAGGTGCCAGGAATAAAATTGATGTTTAATAT
>JBILBT010000201.1:0-5740 GCA_044353545.1 Crocinitomicaceae bacterium
TGAACGAGATGGATTTTATGAAAATGAGCTTATCCGATTGATTCATTTTTTTGGCAGTTCTCAAGAAAATTCGAAGGTATCGTCTGCTATTCTATTTAGTACTCCAAACCTTAAGAATGTCTCTTTTTCTGAGCTTGTGTCTGAGATTACACAGATAAAAAGTTCATTGTTAGACTTAAGCTGTGGGATTGTTCAAATCGACACAGCATCCATAGAATTTCAATCAAAACATTCAAGTGAGACACTAAATTGGGACAAACTGTACAAGAATTTAAAATTCGAATCACATCCAAACTCAAGCGATGAATTCAACTTTGAGCGCATGTATTATTCCAATGAGCAGCATCGCTACATGCTGAATCTATTTTGTGGTTTATCACTTGGAATTTTCGACTTTAAGAGAATGGGGTATGATGAGGTACTTGACACATTGATACCCATAAAGTCTGGAGAAGATTTTTTTATTTCCATGAATCGAGGCGTCTTGCTTAAAATAAATAAAGATGATCCAATGTTTGACGCTGCTTTTAAGAACATCGGAATGAGTCCTTACATCTTACTTCCGCACATGACCTTGGTATACAATGAATACGTTCTTAAAACGGCTGAAAAAAACATCGATATGATGTTGTTGCAAATTGAACAGGAAGAAAATTTGAGTTCTAGTCATCTATTCTCAAACAGAAAAGACGTTGATTTTTTAATCAATTTTCACTATTTACCTGATGTATTTCAGTATCCATCAGAAAAGGAACTTCTCTTGTATGGAATTAAGCAACGCGGGATTGATGACACAAGAAGCAATATAGAAAACCAATTGGCTTACATCAGAAGTATTATCGATCAAAAGGAAACTGAACGAGAAACAAATCACGAGCTTTTCATGACGATTTTACTCACTCTAATTTCATGTTTCCAAGTGGAAAGTATTTTCGAAAGTGTTGCGGATGGTGATAAAGTAATGTCTTGGGTCTACACGGTAGCATTTAGTCTAACTGTAACAGGTACAATCTACTATTTCAATAAATTAAAATCCAAATTTTAATTACATCCCTAAGATTAAGAGGTCGATGTCTTTGTATTTCAAATGAAAAACCTTTCCGAGAATTTCACTGGTCAATGTGCCTTTATAGATGTAGACACCACGTCTGAATCCCTGATCGCGCTTGATCAAATCACGACAACCGCCGCTATCTCCCATTTCCAGTAAGATTGGGGCGAAGATGTTCGACAGCGCAAAAGAAGCAGTTCGAGAGACGCGAGAGGCAATATTTGGAACACAGTAATGAATGACGCCATGCGCTTCAAATGTAGGTTCATTGTGATTCGTAACGCGTGAAGTTTCAAAACATCCACCTTGGTCAATGCTAACATCCACCACCACAGAACCTTGTTTCATTTCTTGGATCATTTCTTCGGTCACCACGCAAGGAGTTCGACCAAGAGGTGCGCGCAAAGCTCCAATGACAACATCTGCTCGTTTTAAGGCTTTTGCGAGGACTTTTGGGGTCAATACGCAGGTATAAAGTCGTGTTCCGATGTCATTTTGCATGCGACGAAGACGAGAAAGCGAGTTGTCAAACACCTTCACCGATGCCCCCAATCCAAGAGCGGCACGTGTAGCGTATTCACCAACCGTTCCAGCACCAATCACGACCACCTCAGTTGGCGTTACACCAGCAATTCCTCCAAGCATCATTCCTTTGCCAGAAGAAAACGATGACAACAATTCGCCGGCAACCAAAATTGAAGTTGTTCCCGCAATCTCACCCATGGTGCGTACCACCGGCAAAAGGCCTTCTTCATCGCGGATATAATCCCAGGCAATGGCCGTTATTTTCTTCTGAATTAATTTCTGTAAAAGCTCCTTAGGTTGAACGGACAATTGAAGCGCTGAGATTAATGTTTGTCCACCCGGCATTAAATCCACTTCTTCTTCTGTCGGTGGGGCAACTTTCAGGATAATGTCACATTGAAAAATATCTTTCGGACTAAAGCAAATCTCTGCTCCTACCTCACTGTAATCACGATCACTGAAATTGGATCCCACTCCACACATACTTTCTACCCGAACCTGATGTCCATTCGCAATGAGTAAAGCGACGCCTTCGGGAACCAATGGAACACGACGTTCTTGAAAGGACGATTCCTTTGGGATGCCAATGAACAAACTTCCTTTCTTTCGGGAAACCTCCAACATTTCTTCTTGAGGCATCAGCACACCTTGCTGCATTAGCTTTTTCAGCAATTCTGGATCAGTCTTCATTTGTCAGTAGTTATTAAGCGTGTGTTGTCCTCTAAGCTACGAATATTCACCCAAACGGTGTTCTCCGGGAGCAAATTATCCACTTTTTCGGGCCATTCGATAAAACAATATCCTCCGCTGTAGAACATCTCTTCAATCCCTATGTCGTAGGCTTCTGTTTCGTTTTTTAAGCGATACACATCAAAGTGATGAATCCTACCATACAGCGGACTATCGTACACATTCACCAAAGAATACGTAGGAGAACCCTCTAGTTCAGTGATTCCCATGGCCGCCAATAAAGCACAAATAAACGTGGTTTTACCAGCCCCCATTTCCCCTTGAAAAGCAAAAATTTTTCTATTGTCGAAATGAGCCAAAAAAGCTATAGCTGTGGCCGGTAAATCTTTTAAGGTATGTATTTTAAAATCCATTCTAATGACAAAAAAACACACTTTTTGAATGGCATAAACACACACTTCAACTGAAGTGTTAACAATGATTTTTTAACTAGTCAAAAATCAGCGTTTTCCAAGCACAATAAACGGAATTAAAATCTCTTCCAAGGAAATACCCCCATGTTGAAAGGTGTCGCCGTAATAATTCACGAAATGGTTGTAATTGTTGGGATACACGAAAAAATCATTCTCTCGCACAAAGACATATTCTGCCGACATCTTCATCTTTGGCAGAAAGGCGTCCTGCGGATTCGAAATACGAAATACTTCCTTCGCGTTGTACGACATATTTCTGCCCGCCTTGTAACGGAGGTTCGAATTCAGGTTTCGCTCACCCACAATTTTCACTGGATTGTTCACCTTGACAGTTCCATGGTCAGTCGTGATGATCAAGCGTGCGCCGAGATCTGCAATTTTCTTTACAATATCGTGCAAGGGCGAATGCTCAAACCAAGAAACAGTCAAAGAACGGTAAGCTGCTTCATCATCCGCCAATTCTTTGATCATTTCCATTTCTGTTCGGGCATGAGAAAGCATATCTACAAAGTTGTAAACGATAAAGTTGGCGTCGTTTTCTTTCAACTGACTGAAATTATCCGACAAGCGTTTTCCAGCTTCGTGGTTTGTAATCTTGTTGTAGGACCACTTGATGTTTTTACCTAAGCGCTTCAAGTTGGCGTCTAAGAATTCCTTTTCATGCATGTTTTTACCTCCCTCATCCTCTTCACTTTTCCACAAGGTCGGAAAGCGTTTTTCAATTTCAGAAGGCATTAGTCCAGCAAAAAATGCATTTCGTGCATAATGTGTGGCTGTTGGTAAAATGGAATAGACAATTTTCTCACTTTCGGTAGTGAAATACTTCGAAAAAATCGGTTCAAGCACTTTCCATTGATCGAATCGCAGGTTGTCAATGACCAAAACGAAGGTTTTTTCTTTGCCAATGAAAGGTGCAATGCGATCTTTCATCAATGTATGAATGAGCTGCGGCGCATCTTCATCACCGTTAAGCCAATCGGTATAATTGTCTTGAATGAAGCGTGAAAAGAGTTGATTGGCTTCCTTCTTCTGCATTTCGAGAATTTCCTTCATACCCTTGTCCTCGATTTTCTCGAGCTCAAGTTCCCAGAACACCAACTTCGCGTACAAATCAGCCCATTCTTCCGCATCCATTCGACCATTCAACTGCATACCAAGCTGTCTGAATTCTTGCTGGTAATTGAAATTTGTTCGCTGCGAGACCAACTTGTCTTGGTCTAGGTTTTTTTTGATGCTCAGCAATATTTGATTGGGGTTGACGGGTTTGATCAAATAATCAGCTATTTTGCTTCCAATCGCCTCCTCCATGATGTGTTCCTCCTCACTCTTAGTAATCATCACCACAGGCACGAAAGGTTTTGCTTCCTTGATGCGTGACAAGGCCTCCAAACCAGAGATTCCTGGCATATTTTCATCAAGGAAAATAATATCGTAGTTGTTGTCGTTGCTTTTTTCAACTGCATCAGCGCCATTGTTTACTGCATCGACATGGTATCCCTTCCCCTCTAGAAAAAGAATATGAGGCTTTAGCATCTCAATCTCATCATCCGCCCAAAGTATTTTCCCTTGCATTGCCTTATATTTTTTAGTTTTGATACAATCTTTAAAATTATCGATTTGAGACCGAATCTGAACAGATCCAACAAAAAGAAAATCTTTAACGACCCAGTATATGGTTTTATTTCCATTCCTGATGAGTTTATTTTCGACTTAATCGAACACCCTTACCTCCAGCGCCTTCGTCGAATCATGCAATTGGGCATGAGTCACTTGGTCTATCCAGGTGCCTTACACACACGATTTCACCATGTTCTCGGCGCCATGCACTTGATGACTCTGGCCATTTCAACCATACGTCGGAAGGGGCATGTGATCACACCAGAAGAAGAACGCGGAGTACTCATTGCAATCTTACTGCACGACATTGGCCATGGTCCCTTTAGTCATGCCTTAGAATACGACATCGTCAATGGGGTCAGTCACGAAGAAATTTCTGGGTATTTCATTCAGCGATTGGGACAAGAATTTGGAGAACCTTTGGAACATGCCTTGCTCATTTTCAACAACAAACATTCAAAACCTTTCTTGCATCAATTGGTAAGTAGTCAACTCGATATGGACCGCTTGGACTACCTCAACAGAGACAGTTTTTACACTGGAGTGAGCGAGGGTATTATTGGCAGCGATCGTCTGATCGAAATGATCAACGTGCATGAAGGCAATTTAGTTCTCGAAGAAAAAGGAATTTATTCCATTGAAAAGTTCATCGTTGCACGTCGACTCATGTATTGGCAAGTGTATTTGCACAAAACTGTCGTTGCCGCAGAGCACATGCTCATTCATGCCCTTCGCCGTGCAAAGCAGCTTTGTAAAGAAGGCGTTGAACTCTTCGCTAGTCCAGCGTTAGCCTATTTTTTAAGCAATGACGTGACCAAAGAAGTATTTAAAAACGATCCTTCTGTACTTGATCGCTTCGCGCAACTGGATGATTACGACATTTTGGGGGCTTTGAAAGTGTGGCAAGAACATCCTGATAAAGTACTTTCTCTTTTAGCCACGCGCTTGGTGAATCGTCAGCTTTTCAAAATTGAAATTTCACGAGATCCTTTTGGTCCCGACCGCATTCAACTGGAAAAAGAAATCATTCGCCAGCAATTCAACATAGAAGGTGATGATGTAGATTTCTTCGTTTACACAGATATTTTGACCAACAATGCTTACAACCAAAACAAGCAAAATATCAATATGTTGATGAAAAATGGTGAAGTAATTGATTTAACTAAAGCGTCGGACAACTTGAACATTTCGGCCTTGGCGAATCCGGTTGAGAAGTACTTTTTGTGCTACCCGATGTAAGTTATTAATTACGAATTACCAGTGACTAATTACTAATTATCACAATCCTAATAGCTCAATTAAATCTTGGACACAAAACTAAATTAACATTAATTAGATTTGTGTATGTCAAAACATCGAAGAAATTGGTCGGTAGACGAAAAGG
>JBILBT010000202.1:0-5736 GCA_044353545.1 Crocinitomicaceae bacterium
ATTTTGTTCCGTCCGCAAACGCAAGATGAGGTTTCTAATTTCAACGATTCCCTGTGGATCGAGTCCCGTCGTGGGTTCATCTAAAATGATTAGCTCTGGCTGATGCAATAAGGTTTGAGCAATGCCTAGACGTTGCTTCATACCGTGCGAAAAGCCTTTTACTTTGTGCCTGCCACGATCTCCAAGACCAACAAAATCAAGCATTTCAGCAATGTCTTTCTTTCCGACATTTGCGCCAGAAATGCGTGCAAAGATTTCTAAGTTTCTCTCTGCCGAAAGGTATTTGTAGAAATCGGGCTTTTCGATAATGCTACCTATGTTGGCGAGAATCGCTGATCGTTCGTTTGCATAGGACTTTCCAAAAAGCTCAACTTTTCCGGCGTCAGCGCGAATCAATGAAAGCAAACAACGAATGGTGGTGCTTTTTCCTGCGCCATTTGGTCCGAGAAAGCCAAAGACATCTCCTCGGTTTACGGTGAATGAAACATCTTTTACCGCTTCGAAGGTTCCGAAACGTTTGGCGAGATGGTCAACACGTATGATGGGTTCTGTGGTCATATAATCAAATAACAAGAGATTAAAAACATTGTTCCTAATTCATAAAAAATTAATCTGCTCATCTAAGTTAAACAAAGAGTTGGGGATAAATTAATTTGTGAGTTTTTAATTTAAAATAGGGTTCAAATGCACTTCAAATGAAGAGTGGACTTTTGTCTAAAAATTAGGAAGATGAAAAAAATATGGATTATTTCATGTTGTCTACTCGGTTTGAATGCCTCAGCGCAATCAATCGTAGCTTCATGGAACTTTAACTCTACTGCCAATGATGCAAATGTTGCGACGGGAGTATTGACAACTGCGAGTGGCACGGGCACAGCAACAGGCATTGGAGGGGTTGTACAAACGTATGCTACGGGGAATCCGACGGACCTGAACCTTAGCGACAATTCCGGAATGCAAACCACCACCTATCCTGCAGCCGGAACCAATCCGAAAACAGCAGGTGTTCAGTTTGATGTCAATACAGCAGGGTTTAACCGACTAATTCTTGAGTTTTATCAGCGATTGAGCAACACAAGTGCAAACACTTGGACTCTTCAATATACACTTGACAAAACAGGTGTGAGCACTGGAGGGATAGTTACTTGGACAGACGCAACCACATGGACCTTCACTCCAGCGGCAACTGGTACTGGTGATATATGGTATTTTCGCAGTTATGATTTTTCGTTGATCACAGGATTAAACAACAATGCCAACGCAGGGTTTCGAGTGGTGTCGAATTTTGACCCAACAACAGGAAATTACCTCGCCTCCAGATCCACAAGTACTTATTCGACAAGTGGAACTTCTCGATTTGATTTAGTGACAATCCGTCAATCTACTGGAACAGCTTCAATTGTTGCAGCGAGCAATACTCAATATGTCTCTGAAACATCAGGAACTATAAATGTCCCTGTAACATTTGCCAATGCAAACAATGCATCAGCGAAAGTGAAAATTTCAGTGTCTTCCTATTCGGATGCTTTAAGTGGTTCGGATTATTCTTGGGCATTGACAGATACATTGACGATTCCAGCACTCTTTAATGGTGTGACAAACTTTGGTATTAACATCGTGAATGATGTTGTACCAGAGAGAGCGGAAAAGTTAATTGTTAAAATTTCACCAATTAATAATGCGGTAGTGTCAACTGCTGATTATTATCAAATCATCTACATCAAGGACAATGATTATGTAGCGCCAGCGCCAAATAATGAGTTGTATTTAACACTATTAACAAGTTTCTCAAACGGGGCGGCACCTGCAAACTCTGCAGAAATCGTTGCCTACGATTCGACAAACTTTAGACTTTACATTGCCAACAGCATCGCTGGCAAATTGGATATTGTTAATTTCTCTAATCCGTCAGCACCGGTATTGATCAGTAGTATAAGTATGGCGCCTTATGGTAACATCAATTCAGTAACGGCGCACAATGGAATTGTTGCTTTGGCCATTGAAAACAGTGCTCCACAACAAAATGGTTCAGTTGTTTTCATGAACTCATCGGGTACATTCCTAAGCCAAGTTACGGTGGGTGCTATGCCAGATATGATTACCTTCAACAGAGACTTCACGAAGGTGTTGACTGCCAATGAGGGAGAGCCAAGTGCTTTGTATTCAACAACAGCAGCCAACAACACCTCTTTATCCGTTGATCCAGAAGGATCTGTTTCCATTATCGATTTAACTCCAGGAGTTGCTTCACTTACCAACGCGAATGTGACAACAATCGGTTTGACCCAATACAATGGCCAAGAAGCTGCACTCCGCGCTCAAGGAATTCGTTTGTTTAATTCTAGTGCAACAGTCGCACAAGATTTGGAGCCAGAATACATCACCGTTTCTGGGGATAATACCAAGGCTTATGTCGCTATTCAAGAGGCAAACGCAATGCTTGTTGTCGACTTGACAACCTCTACAATTGATACGCTTTATGCCTTAGGGTATAGCAATTATGCAAGTGGAAATGGTATGGATGCTTCAGACCAAACTACGGGACAAATTTTGATTACATCTCTTCCGGTAAAAGGGGCATACATGCCAGATGCGATCGCTTCATCTACCATAAATGGACAAGAGTATGTATTCACCGCCAATGAAGGCGATAGCCGCGAATTTGGAGGCGTCGTTGATGCGAATCGCATTTCAACGTTGGCATTGGATTCTACAGTTTGGACAGACCAAGCAATTGTGAAGAACAGCAAATTTATGGGTCGTTTGAGTGGTCTTAAATATTCTGGGGATACAGACAATGATGGTGACTTGGATGAAATACACGTCATGGGTGGACGATCGTTCTCTATCCGCAATGCGAGCACAGGTGCTTTGGTGTACGATTCAAAAGATTTGATTGAGCAAATTACCTCAACACACCCTGTCTATGCTGCATTATTCAATGCGTCAAATACAACTGGAACGCCTGCTATTAAAAATAGAAGTGATGACAAAGGACCGGAACCAGAGGGCGTGACGACAGCCTTTATCAATGGTTCGCATTATCTTTTTGTTGGTTTGGAGCGTATTGGTGGAGCAATGGTGTTTAATGTAGATAATCCACTTAGCCCTGTTTATGTGGGTTATTACAACAACCGATCAACAACTTCTTCGGGTCCAGACCTCGGAACAGAAGGAATCATCTTTATTGATGCTGCAAATTCACCAAACGGTCAATCGATTTTGATTCTTGCGAATGAAGTGAGTAGCACATTGTCTATTTATCAGGTGAATACATGTGCTCAAATTGCAGGTGCGGAGATCAATACCACTGACTCTGAAATATGCGAAGGTGAATCAGTAACAATGAACATCAGTGGATCACCTTCGACAGCGATTCAATGGATTCAAAACGGCCAATCTTTAACAGGTGCAAATGGATTAAACATCACGGCATCAACTTCTGGAGACTATCAAGTAGTTATTGAAAGTGATGTATATGCATGTACAGACACCTCAACTGTTCAAACCTTGGTGGTGAATGCCTTACCTGTTGTGAGCGCTACGGCTTCCGATTACGCACTATGTATTGGAGATTCTGTAACCTTATCTGTTGCAGGTGCAGATGTGTATTCATGGACGAATTCAGTTACAGAAAACACACCTTTCGCGCCTCAAGCGTCAGCTGAATATCTAGTAACAGGAACAGATATCAATGGGTGTCAAGACACCTCTTTAGTGTCCATCGCCGTTTCAGAATTGCCTTTGGTTTCTGCAAATGCTACAGACACGTTATTGTGCTTCGGTGAAAGTGTTGTTTTCTACGGAAGCGGCGCTAGCACATATTCTTGGAACAATGCGGTATCTAATGGAATAGGAATCGTATTGAATCCGTCAACGACAACGTATGCTGTGCTTGGTACAAATGCAAACGGATGTACATCAAGCGATTCAATTTCGGTGACTGTAAACCCAACACCAGTGATTGACTTGGGTGCAGATACAACAGTTTGTTCGTACAACTTACCAATCACCTTGGAAGGTCCAGCTGGATTTACGACGTACCAATGGAATACGGGTTCGACTTCATCAACTGCAAATGCACCGGGAGCAGGTAACTATCAGTTGACAGTGACCAATGAATTTGGTTGTACAGACAATGATATTGTCGCTGTCATCAGTGATGCTTGTCTTGGTATTGAGGATAATGAGCAAGTCCAGTTAAATGTGTTTCCAAATCCATCTAACGGAATGTTCACTATTTCGCACACGATGAATGGAACTTCTCAGTTTGTCCTATTGGATGCTCAAGGGAGATCAGTACTGCAGTTCAGCAATAATATGAATGAGTTCACTTTAGACCTATCAAACTATTCAAGCGGCGTTTATACGCTGATGATACAAGGAATTGAAATCACAACTGTTCGATTAATCAAAGAATAAAATAGTTTGCAATGCCAAAAAAAGGGGGACTGTGTGAACAGTCCCCCTTTTTTATGTGTCAAGGTTTGTTAAATAAAATAGCGGAGCAACTCCATGCGTGTTGGCGCGCTAATTTCAGTGGAGATGTTTTGCTTTTGGAAATCACCTATGGCTCGTTCAACAATACATTCTGTTTGGTCTGGATAGTTTATGATGCCTTTTTGCATAGGTTTATTGATCCAGTAATTTATTGATCTGTGATGAATTAAATCGAGTGAGTCAAGGATATCAATGCCGATCCCTTGAAGAGCTGCTGCGTTGCATTGTTGTTCATATTGACCATGCATCGGGATGACCATTAATTTTTTGCCAAGAAAAAGTGCTTCAGAAGGAAGCTCGAATCCCGCTCCACACAAGACACCCTCGCATCCTTCAAGACTTGATAAAAATGCTTTGTTTTCAATGGCTTGAATTTTCACATTCTTTAGCTGCTCAATTCCCTTGGCAGATTTAGAAAAAACATGCCAATTGGCTTCGAATTGCTGTAAAAATCGGATGAGGTAGTCATCCACATAAAAAGGCAAATAAACGGTATAATATCCATTATTTTCTGGAGTCAATTCCCTAACCTCTTTTCGAATAACAGGGGTGAAGATATCTTGAGCGAATGCCTCAAAATGAAACCCGTACTTCTTCTTCGCAGGGCTGTAATGCGACAGCACATAGGAGCCAACACGATCAACTGCCGCTGGTTTTGGCGCTAACTTGTGACTAACAGCAGCTTGATGGCTCATTTCAATGCAAGGCACCCCATGGATCAATGCTGACCAGGATGATACAGGTTCAAAATCTGAAATAACCAAATCATACTTTTTCACTGGGAGTTGACGAATGTCTCTAATTAAGTCAATTGGGCTGGCGGTGAAGACCGATTTTAAATAGGCAATACCTCCCTTTTTTGATGATTTGAATGTCAAGCCTTCAGAGTGATAGTTCACGTCAAAACCAAGATCTATTTGACTTTGATTCCCACTTAAGATCACATCTACGTGTGCGTGCTTATTCAGTATGGGCACAATTTCGCGCGCTCGTGCTACATGCCCATTGCCTGTTCCTTGAATACCGTAAAGAATTTTCATAGCTCAACAAAATTTAAAGAATATGAATTGTCCAAAATCACATCATTATAGAGATGTTCGTAATCCAAATGATTCTTTTCGTCAGGTTTTTGCTCGCGTTTTGTTTTTTTCTCTTGATGGGTGTAAAGTGTCCAAGTGCCATCTACATATTCTAGCGCAGTTCTATTTTCTATCCAATCACCAGAATTTAAATAAT
>JBILBT010000203.1:0-5729 GCA_044353545.1 Crocinitomicaceae bacterium
CAAAAGTGTCACAATATGCACTTCTACCGCAAGGAAAGGTTGAGGCGCAACAACGTGTTTTGAACATGGTCCGTCAAATGGACGAAGAAGGGTTCGGAAATTGCACGAATACTGGTGCATGTGAAGTGGAGTGTCCGAAAGGAATTTCAATTGAAAACATCGCGCGCATGAACCGTGAATACCTCAAGGCCATCGTCACTGAAGGCTAAGAAACAACAACAATGATTTTAAAAAAGTCCGCCATTGGTGGACTTTTTTTATGATTATTGCTTTCTAACGCTCGAAAAACATCGTGTTCATACCATACATTTCGTATTTTGTTTTACATTCGTAAAAACTAATATAAAACTCGTATGAAAAAATTATTACTAACAATTGCTGTTGTCGGGTCGGCGTTACTGTCGCAGGCACAAGTGATTTGTGCGGTGCAGTCACCCGCAAACATTGCAGGCAACTACGATTTCACATGGTCGGGACCCGCAGACGGTTGGGGAACACCAGACTTTTTAATCCCTGGAACTTTCATCACTGGTGAGTTAATCATGGTAAATGACGGGACTCCTGGAACAAACGCAACTTACGGAAACAACCTTTCAGAAGAAGGATGCAACCCATCATTGCCAAATGCTTACGCAGGAAAAATTTGTGTTATTCGTCGTAACACATGTGAGTTCGGTTTGAAAGCATTGGAAGCTCAAAATGCTGGAGCTATCGGTGTAATCGTTGTCAACCGTGACCCTGCAGTTATCGCAATGGGGGCTGGTGCTTCTGGAGCGAGCGTAACTATCCCTTGTGTGATGGTAACAAGCACAGATGGACAAACGATGATTGACCAAATGGCTAGCGGACCTGTTTCTGTATTTATCGGGAATAAAGCTGGTTTGTATGCAAACGATGGTGGGATTTCAGCAGGAACTTCTTTGATCTCTAAATATTCTGGTGTCTCTTCATTATTGGCTCAAGACAATACCGAATTTAGCTTTGCTATTGGTACTGAGGTGGTAAACTGGGGTTCAGTTGCACAATCTGACGTTACAGTAAACGCGAAAGTAACTGATCCTTCAGGTGCTACAGTGTACAACAACACAGTAACTATTACATCTCCAATGCAATCAGGAGATACAGTAGATATCTTCCCTGGTGGAGCATATTCTTTCCCTGATTTCTCTTTGCCAACTTACGCTGATGGACGATACACTGTGTCTTACACATTGTCTTTGTCTGGTGCTGATGACTATGCTGCTGATAACGCTGTAAGTTCTGACTTCACGGTATCTGACTCCATTCTTTCATACTCTTTGCTTGATGCTACAACCAATCACCCTGTATCAAACAACGGATACCGCCCGTCTACTAACAACCAAACATTCTCTACGTGTATGATGATTAGCGATCCTAACGCTAGCCGCATCGGTGTGAATGGTGTTTATTTCTCTGCATCTACAGCGGCAACTTCTGGTGTTTTGCTTACAGGTGAAGAAATCGCGTTGTACTTGTACCGTTGGGACGATCCATTTGTTGACTTAAACGATGCTGCGCTTGCGTTTACAGCGTTGACTTCTGTTGGTTCTGGATTCTACTACTTCCCTGAAGACCTTCAAGGTGAAACTGTTTACGGTGCATTCGATGCTCCAGTAGTTCTTGAAGATGGTGCGCGTTATTTGGCATGTGCTCAAACGGTAAACTTGAGCATTTACCTTGGTCACGACACGAAAACAAACTACACATGGAACGAAGCATACTACTTGCAACCAATCTCTCCAAACGAGAGTGATGCTGCATGGTTCGCCTCAGGATTTGGTGCTGATGCAATCTCTGCAATGGCGGTGAATGTATTCGATGTAAATTCTATCGGAATTGAAGAAAATACATTAGAAGGTGTTGCTTACCCGAACCCTGCAACAGATGTAGTTACTGTTTCTATGAAAGCTGAAGGAACTGCTTCACTTACTGTAACTGATGTTGCAGGTAAAGTAGCGTTCTCTAACGCAATCAACCTTGTAAACGGAAAAGCACAAATCAATATCGCTTCCCTTGAAGCTGGTGTATATGTGTTCAATGTTGTTCTTGAGGATGGTAGAACATCACAATTCAATGTTGTAAAAAGATAATCCATTGATTGGATAAGGAAAGTGGCGACCAGTGATGGTCGCCACTTTTTTTGTGTAAACTATTTCCATCAGGTTCCCCAACTAAAACAGAGTGAGAGTGAAGTGCGAGAGCGCCGAAACTCCACTCTGTTTTTCTTCGCTCTCACTCTCCTTCTCGCTCTAATCTGGGATTACTTCATGTAAACTCACATTCAATAATTCTATTAAAATCCTCCTTCAAAAAGTTCGATACTTCAGACCTTTGGGCCACTAAAACAAAAACGAGAATGAGAGCGAAAGCGTCATTAACTTCGTTGATGCTTCGCAGTCTCGTTTTTGTTTTTCTTCATTCTCTTTCTGATTCTCCTTCTTTTTGATTTATAAAAGGGGAATCTTTCCACTCCAAAACGCCCTTCAAATCAGAACAAAAGTTCGATACTTCAGACCTTTGGGGCCACCTTTAAGACAGCTTTTTTAAGCTGTCTTTTTTTTGCATTTTTCAGGCGAGAAGCACTCCACGGAACTTATTGAAGTGTTTACACCGAGTGAAGCAAAGCGGAAACGAGGTAAGCCTGTGTGGGACCACTCTTTTTCTAAAAATAGAAAGTGGATGAAGTTGCTCTTTTAATGTGTTCTAATTGAATGGTTGATCGAGGGCAAGAATCCATTTTTTACTTTTTAATTACACGTAAAACTTCACCATCGCAATGCATAAAATATATTCCAGGAGCATACATCTCAAGGTTCAGCTCCATTTCAGACTCAGCATTAACAAATTCAGTCATCTTCTCTCCGCTGATAGTGTACAAAATCACTTTGTTTTGCTCAGATGGTTTAAGACCAGAAATGCTAACATTTCCACTTGTTGGATTAGGAAAAGCTAAAATAGAAATTTCTTTTTCAAGATTGTTTACATTACTTGATTGTGTATTTTTTAACTTAACTATCCAAGAATCCATTCCCATATTTCCAGTTACGTCTCCACTATTAGAGTTTGGGTGTGATGAAAGAATATAACCACCATCATTTGTTTTTAATAAAGTCTCAGCTCCTTCATCGTCAAATCCTCCAAGACATTTTTGCCATAGTATTGAACCGGTTTCGTTGATCTTTACAATCCAAACATCAACACTCCCATGGTTTCCGCTTACATCCCCATCATTTGAAAAAGTACTTCCTGCTAAAACATAATCATTACCATCTTTGATAAACGATGATATCCCTGCATCAGTTCCTGAACCACCCAAACATTTTTGCCAAACAATATTTCCGGTACTATTCATTTTTACAACTAAAAAATCAGAATTCCCTTGAAATCCAGATATATCCCAATTATTGGAGCTAGTTTCTCCAGCAAAAATGTATCCTCCATCAGGAGTTTCATGAATAAATGTTGCTTCGTCAGAGTCTGTACCTCCAATACATTTTTGCCATGATACAACGCCCAAGTTATTTAATTTAACAATCCACGCATCTGGCATAGTACCATGTAATCCAGACGCATCTCCATCGTTTGAAACAGTCTCACCAGCAACTATAAATCCACCGTCAGTAGTTTGAAGTATTTGTGATAGCCCTTCTTCTTGTGAACCTCCCAAGCACTTTTGCCAATTTATTATTCCTAAATTATTTAAGTTGACAATCCATACATCCTCAGAACCATGATTACCAGAAACATTTCCGTCATTAGAATATGTCTTTCCGGTAAGTAAATATCCTCCCTCATTCGTTAAGAGAAAAGAATGATTTGTACCAATAAAATCATAATCAGATCCTCCAAGGCATTTTTGCCACTGTATTACACCGGAATTAGTCAATTTCACTAACCATATATCACTAGCTCCATGATTCCCACTAACATCGCCATCATTAGAGTATGTAACTCCACTGATAATAAAGCCTCCATCATTTGTAATTACTAGGTCACTTAATTCTTCTACTTCGCTGCCGCCAAGACATTTTTGCCACTGAATCACACCAGAGTTGCTTAATTTTATTACCCAAGCATCCCATGTAAAACCATGCAGGCCTATAACATCACCGTCTGTAGAAAATGTTTCTCCTGCGATTATATACCCTCCGTCATTTGTAATATTTACACTCGTTATACTTTCTTCCTCCGTTCCACCAAGACATTTTTGCCATTCAATATTTCCTAAACTATTTAATTTAACAACCCAAATATCACTTGTAAATGGACCCTCTCCATCTACATCATGGTTACCAATTACATCTCCATTAGTGGATGCTGTCACCATAGCAATTATATATCCTCCATCTGAGGTTTGCTTCATTTTTGTATCATCCTCTAAACTTGTTCCACCAAGGCAATTTTGCCATTCAATATTAGGAGCTTGTGCATAGGATTTATTAATAAGTATGAGTAAAACAGTAAAAATCGAAAATAATAGGCCTTGATTTTTCATAAATTTAGTTTTGAAAGTAAATATATTATTTTAATCCGTTAAATTACAAGTTTTTAAATTGTTTTATCACCTCTTATATGAGTTAATATTGATGACTGTAATTTGACATCATTGACATCAATGGAAATTCCGTTTCTGGATGTATATCGTCAAAATTAAAGTGGACCAGCCATAAGCTAAAACTCAGAAAGGGTCTTCCCTCTAAAAGTTCGAGAATTAAAACATTTGGAACACTAAAACTGAGTGTCCCTTCGATGAACTCATGGCTAAAAGTGGAAAATGAAAGGGCTGAAACTCCACTCTAGTTTTTCTTCGCTCTCACAACTTGTCCCGATACTTCAGGACTCAACCTCACACTTCAATTACTTCTTGTAAATCCTTCAAAAAGTAAATGTTTCAGACTTTTCACCCGCGCCACCCCAAAAGCCCCTTAAAAAAAGGGGCTTTTTCGTTTAAAAACTATAATAAATGTCAATGTTTTCTTAATTGTTCAAAAAGTGCAGTATTGATATACAATGTTTCCTTCCAAACCTTTTTTGACTGAAGAATTCCAATATTCTCAAGTGCCTTGAGGTATTTTGCTGCAGTAATACGTGAGATAGACAATCGATTTTCCAAATATTCACTCTTACTGTACGGGTGCTCAAAAAGCAATTCGATCAATTCTTTACTGTATATTTTGGGAATCTCCTTTCTTGTCTTTTCCTTGGTCTGTTCGAAAAGCGTATTCATTTCTGTTACTTGATGTATAGTCGCTTTAGCAGTTCTTTCAACTCCTTTCAACATATAAAGAATCCAGTCTTCCCAGTTGTTTTTCGTTCGTACCTCTTGGAGTAGTCGATAATATTCTGACTTATTTTCAATGATGTAACCGCTAAGAAACAACGTGGGTTGTTCGAGCAGACCTGTCATGATTAGATAGAGAATATTAAGAATTCGTCCAGTGCGTCCATTCCCGTCATAAAATGGGTGTATGCTCTCAAATTGATAATGTTGAATAGCCATTTTTATCAAATGAGGAATTTCGTCTTCATCAAGATTGATAAACTTTTCCAGATTGCTCAATAGCGAATTGATCACATCTGGTTGATCAGGCGGGGTATAAATAACCTTTCCCGTTACTGAATTTCTCAATGCAGTTCCGGGTAGTTTTCTAATACCCGCATTATTCTCTTCAAGAATTTGCTGGATTTCAACAATCGTATTGACAGTC
>JBILBT010000029.1:0-17690 GCA_044353545.1 Crocinitomicaceae bacterium
AAACCTCCAATGGTGAATATTCGCCAATCAAACTGAACCAAGATTGGAAAACGACGATCATTGGTACATCGAGTAAAATTATTCGGGACAACTACAGTTACTTCAAGTTGGACAGTTTGACCCACCCTACACCGGTCGTTCCGCCGATTATGGATTTCAGCATACGCGAACACTGGACGAACATCAGCATTCAGAACCGCACGAAGTATTACAATTCAATCTTATGGGATTTTGGGGACGGGAGTGTCTCAAAGAAATACCACCCGAAACACTATTACGAAAAGAATGGAACCTACACCGTGACATTAACGGTGGTGCGTGATTGTCATGAATTTATTTTGACAAAAAAAATTACGGTTTCGCATTCCGACAAATATGCGACCTCAAACCCTAAAAAGAAAAAGAGCTAATTCATGGCAGAACTGAAACCAAAAAAATCCGCCGACCGCCTTTTTTTCATTGATGTAACACGTTCCATTTCCATTTTACTTATGCTTGAGGGGCACTTCATTGTGATGTGGCTCGACCAGCAATTCAAGGACAAAGACGAATGGGTGTATTCCATTTTCGGCGCAATCCGTGGCAATACAGCTCCATTATTCCTCACCATTACAGGTGTGGTTTTTATGTACTTACTTGAGCGTAAAGGCAGTGAAATATACAATTCAGAACGTGTAAAGAAAGGGTTAATTCGCGTAGGGACCTTATTGGGTTGGGCCTATTTGGTACAAATTAATTACAGAACTATTGTAAAAAACACGGGTACATGGGCAGAAGAATGGATTGCATTTACGAAAGAGTTTCATTACAACCCTTTCACTTATTTCACACACCTTGTCGGAGATCGCTTCTACACCTTTCACATCCTGCATTGTATTGCGATTGGTTTGTTTCTCACGATTGGCATTTATGTCTTCGCACATTTCATTAAGAAAATGCACTATATTCCCCATTTTCTGATGGCTGCGGCGCTAAGCTGTATTTTTATGCAACCTGTAATTGTTCAGTATTACGATACTCACGCACAACTGCCTTTTCTACCAGATGCATTCAATAATTTCTTTGGGGGAGAGCACAGCGTATTCAGCGTATTTCCTTTTTGTGGCTATGTCCTTGGTGGCGCTTTCATTGGCTCCTTGATTGCTCGTGGATTTGATGCCACTTCTAAACATGGACTCCGCAACTTGTTGATTGCTGCGATCTTGTTGATTGTCATCCAGATCTTGTTTCGTTTGTCCTGTGACGCAGTTTTGAGTCACTTCATGGACAAACCCATTCACTTTTTCCGTTTAATGGATTCCTTCTTTTTGCGTTTTTCCATGGCTTTGGTTCTAGTTATGTGCGTGATCCTTGCAACACGCAATAAAACCTCCATAAACAAAACATTGCTCGCTGTAGGACAAAATACCTTGCCGATCTTTATTTTGCACTTAATTGTGCTCTATGGTGCTGTGAGTGGCTTTGGAATTGACACGATCATTACTTCGGTGAGTGCACAAGAACTTGATGCCTACAGACAACCATGGATTACAATTGCTTTTGCCGTGGTATTTATTGGGATTTTTGTGGTGTTTGCTTCGAGAATTGATGCATTGACCGAATTCTACCGGAAGTTTTGCAATGCCTTATTTTTTCGACCTAAAAGTAAGTCACAACTAACGACGTTCAAGGCGATGAGTGGAATGCTTTTGATAGGTTTGGTCGTGTATCAGCTTATTTCGCGGCTATAGCCACACGGATGCGTTTTGCTGCTTCATCCAACTCCTCCATTGTAGGGTTTAATTTTGATCCTGCAAAGTTCATGTCAGCAATCCCATCCATGGGTACTAGATGAATGTGTGCATGTGGCACCTCCAAACCAATCACAGTCATACCAACCTTCTTACACGGAAAAGCCAATTTTATTGCTTTGGCCACTGAAGACGTAAATTGCATCAATTTGGCTAGGTCATCAGACGTGATATCAAAAAAATAATCGATTTCTTGTTTCGGGATAACAAGGGTGTGACCCATACGCAAGGGATTTATATCCAGGAAAGCCAAGAAATTATCGTTTTCAGCCACCTTGAATGCAGGAATATCCCCTGAAATGATTTTGGAAAAAATGGTACTCATGTGTTTATCGGGAAATTTCCACGACTTCAAACTTGATGATTCCGTTCGGGGTTTGAACATCCGCTATATCACCTTGTTTTTTTCCAAGCAATCCTTTTCCAATTGGAGAATCAATAGAAATCTTTTTTGCTTTTAAATCCGCTTCATTTTCAGCTACGAGTGTATACTCCATCTCCATCCCATTCGCAAGGTTTCGAATTTTCACCTTCGATAGAATAAGGACTTTCGATGAATCGATGTTCGTCTCATCAATGAGTCGTGCATTTGAGATGACCGCCTCAAGTTTAGAAATTTTCATTTCGAGCAATCCTTGTGCTTCTTTGGCCGCATCGTATTCTGCATTTTCAGACAAGTCACCTTTGTCTCGCGCTTCAGCGATTTGTTCTGAAATGGAAGGGCGCTGTACCGTTTTCATTTGATGTAGCTCCTCCTTCAACTTATTCAAACCTTCCTCTGTATAGTAACTTATCTGTGACATAATTATCGTCTTGTGGTGGTATTAAACAAAAACAAGAGAGCCACTAGGGCCCTCTTGGTATTTCAAAAGTAGAAAATTCTTTTTATTATTTCAAATCGATTGTTGCACCGATTGTATGGATGATTCCGAAGATCCCTGCAAAACGAGCGCAGTATTCGATACCCAAAGCTGTTTTATTTTCACCTACAAGAGCATCAAGTGAGAAACCAGCTGTTGGCCCTACCAATGCATTTGAACGGTTCTCAACAGAAAGAAGGTTTCTTTCGTACACAAAACCACCACGAAGGTTAAATGCCACTTTCTCACCAACCATTCCATAATCCAATCCGAGACGGAATTGATCATACGAGAATGAGTTCGCTGTAAATCCTAGTGCCAAAGTCAATTTATGCTGAGCTGCTGAAGTTTCAGTACTTGTTCCGATCGCTGGTTTTGACTTAGGACCACCTAAAAGGAAATCATAAGAACCACCGATAGATAACAACGAAGGCATTTCGAAGTTTGCTGAACGCTCCTCCAAAGATGCCGTGTAACCAGTACTTAGATAATCCACTTGTTGTGCAAGTCCATCTCCTTTGTAGCGCATTACAGGACCTACATTTTTCAATGCGATACCAAACTTAATTTGATCTCTTTCACCCGTTACGTAGCGGATTCCTGCGTCAATCGCCATACCTGAAGATTTCAAGTTGGAGATACTTGAAGAAATCACTTTGAAGTTAATTCCCCCATAAATAGATTGAGAAAACGCACGTGCATAACCTACGTTGAAGATATTCGCTCTTGGAGAGAAGAAACCGATGTTTCCTTCAGGGTTTGCTACAGTAGTAATTGGAATATCCCCGTAGTTTAACGATTGCACACTCACTGCAATGACATCCGTTTCAGAAATGCGTTGAGCAATACCTGCGCTATTCATTGAGATACCCGCAGAACCCATCCAGTTGCTGTAGTTGAACTTGATTTGAGTTTTGTCAGTAAATGCAAGACCAGCGATATTCATGTACGTTGCTTCAAGCCCGTTTACACTTGAAATACCAGCATCACCAAAAGCTGCGCTTCGTGCCCACGGATTCACCAACAAGTGCGATGCACCCGCTGAACCCACGCGGTCTTCATTACCAGCAGTTGCGATCATACTGAACGCCATTGCTCCGCCGAAAAGGATGTTCTTTATATTCATTGTTGAACTTTTCATTTCACTATTTCTTTTAAATCAATTAAGTACCTTGTAAGTCAACCTGACGCATACCTCCGAAGAATTTGAGGATCACCTCTCCTGCTCCTGGCACTTCCACGTGGATTAAATACACTCCACCAGCCACTGGAATACCTTTCCAGTTGTTCAAATCCCAATCCAGTGAAGTAATCGGACTGTCTTTTTTGAAGGTTCGAACCAATTTTCCGTTTGAGCTGTAGATTTTCACCGTACAACGCTCAGGAAGGTTCGTGATTTTCACACGTGTATCCAAACGCGTACGTTCGTATTCAGAAAATGCGTAGTAAGGATTCGGTACCACATTGATCAAGCTTAGTGCTTCTGTCAAGGCATCAGCACTAGCTGTTTCCGTGAAGATATCATCCATAGACCAAGAATACATTGGTTTACCATTATTTTCTCCTGAACCTACGAAGTTTTTGTACTCTTTATTGATTCTCAAACGAATTTTTACATCCGTTGACAACAACTCTTGACCCGGTGTCAGCATCGGATAAGCCACCCAAGTTAAGCTTCCGTACAACTCACGCTTCGAAGCTGAGTTATTCGCCATTACTTCAAGGTATTTTTGATATACAGCATTCGTTGCATTGTTTTCACCTTCAGAAGGGATGTATGCAGGGAAATCGTAACCAGAAACGTAGCTATTGATAGTTGCTTGTTTGTAGCTAAATACATAGAAAGGTTGAACACCACCCAACAAAGGCGAACCGACACCGTTCACAAAACGATCTGTTGGATTCCAAATCATATCCGCACCATTTTCAGCACCCAAGAATGAACACTCACCAAAAGCCATGTACAGACGAGCACCTGACTCCAGATCAATTGCATACCCTGGGAACCAACCCATGCCTGTTCCAGTTCCATCGGGATTACCCTCTTTGTCAACACTTTGACTTGCACGCAAAGCACCTGGCTGAGCACCACCGACATTCAAAGCTGATTCACGACCAAGTTCTATTACTGGACAACGTGTCCACTTCGATTTGTCATCTGTAAGAACGATATCGACACTTGGCAAGAATGAAATGGAGGCATTGCTTTTCGCAGATCCTGGACTTGTCAAGTTGTAATACGCCATCGGCATATAACTCGCTTGATATCCTACAAGTCTGTGTGGAGCGATTCCACCATCTAAAATCTTCGCAAACTTCTTGTCATTGTCCTGACCTGACTCATCCTTGTAATTACATGGATTCAAATAATCTACTCCATCAGGTAAACAGTCTGTATCTGGGTCTGGAGAGTAGTCTCCCGATCGTACCCAGTTTGTTGGGAAGAATGCATCATTATCTGGGACAGCAGTCATCCATTGTTTTGAAGAATCTTCAAATTCGATCGTTGCATCGATCATGTCCGTCACTTTCACTGAAGCATTTCCTGAGGCACCGAAATACTTCTCTTGGTAGATTTGAACAGAGATACCCCATTGAGGTATGATTTGTTCATTGTTGCGATCAATTGCAGATTCCGAGCTAACAGAATCTAGGATTTCACCGTCTTCTTTATCGTAACGGTATATCACCCAGCTTGCTGTATCTGCAGCATTTGTTGAACTCGGAACATAGTCGCGGAACTTGCATTCGAAATACCCGTTCACCAAGTTCAATGGATCTACAACTTTTACTTGGATTGGTCCTGCACCTAGGTCATAGGTTGGATTTTCCATGAACCCTTGAGTCAAGATGGTGTTTGTTGTCAAGTCATCAAACTCAAGTGCGCGGTTTCCGTTTCCGTATCCATCAATTCGCGTAATTTTCGGTGATGAACCATACTCAATACGTTGAACAGTTCCATCTGCTTCAGGAGCTGGATTGTGAGGAATCGCTGGGATTGCGGCAATCGCAGTTCCGTCATAGTTCAAACGAGACGAAATGTAAGGGATTTTCTGGCCATCTAAGAACAATGGATCTGTCGGATCGTATTTCTTAAATTGGTTGTATGCATAAGCAATCGCCACATAATAATACGTTTTGTGGTTGATCAAACGACGGTCACCAGATGCAAATGCATCTTCAGTCAATTTGAAGGAGTGTTGAATACCTTCGTCGGCACCATCCACTTTTTCAACGGGAACAGCGAAACCAAGTTCTTCATCAAATTCGAAGTTGATCAAACGGGATACACCATTCTTCTTGTCTGTTTGAGCAACTAAGCGAGCCTTGCTTGGATCGTTGATATCGGCAACGGATACATCAACAGCTTTCAACTGATAGATTTGGTATCCTTCAAAACGGTAGAAGCGATCCACTGTTGGATCAGTAATGTTGATTTCATCTTTCTCTTCGTATCCTTCTTGGTAGTTGTTTGAAGAAGACGGGTTCTCAATCATCAAGATCAACTCATTGTTCAACTCCTGAATCGTCAATTTAGGCGCATCTGGAGGAGAAAGAATCTTAAAACATGCATCAAACAAAGCCTGAGCTTTTGTATCGGCACGTTTCATTGCGTTTACAGAAGAGAACAAATCTCCATCTGTTCCGCGACCAAACACGATACCTACAGTAATGTTATTCACAGCACCTGGCTTCAATGTAAATGGACCAGCAGACTGAACGAAACGTCGGTCACCCTTTGGATTGTTGTTTGTTGCCTCATCCCATCCATTAGGGAAAGACGCTGAAACGTCTGTACCACCCGTTGCCCAGTTTAATGGGTCAGAAGTACCTGGAAACATATAGTCAGAAGGAATAGTGTTCAAAACACCTGTAGAACCTTCATAACCCAAACCACCGTACCACATTTCAGAAGCATTCGCCCAGCTACCACTCATAAAGTTGTAGTATTCTGATGCCGAAGAAGGGTCATTGTAAGGATACTGAGAAGTTGATGTATAATATGTAAATCGACGCATACCAAAACGCTCGTTATCTACAATACCATCTGAATAACCAATACCTACACCTTTGTAAACGATTCCTTTACCAGCAATCGCTTGAATAACCGAAGGAACAATCAATGAATCCAATGCTTCATCGAAGTATGGTCCAACGTTGTCAATTCCATCCGCGTCTTGGTAAGGACCTTCAAAGAAGTCACACCCTACTGCTGGAGGATTTTCACCATATCCCAATTTACCTGCATTCACTTCATCGAATAGGTCACCATTGTACATGTAGCCTAAGCCACGAGATACATCACAACCTGTGTAGTCATCCGAGAAGTTTCCAACGTCAGCATCAAGATACTGAGAGAAGTAGGTGTTGAACAAGGTTTGTGTACCGCGGTTAATCAACTCGTAGTTATAGAATGTCATACGGTTTACTTCATCATTCGTCGCAAAGGCAAAAGCTTGTGCACGAACTTCCATTCCGATTGGATCACCATTTGTTTCCGTGTGGATGTTTCCTTTGTCATTGAATACCCACCAGTGTGTTTCATCGCCAAAGAGAGATACACGACGGTCTATGCCACATTCGATGTCATCACGACCCAAGATATCATCATACCAAGGGTGGTCACCATCGTCCAACGCGTTGTAAACGCCATCTTCGTTTCTATCGTAGAAAGGAGCCAAGTAATAATCTTGACCAAGAGAAACATCACCATGTGCAGGCCAGTTCTCGATGCGGTTCAACTCATCCGCTGATGGGTCAGTGATATCGTCACAACCTTCTGGTTGAGGAGTAATGTTGTTACACTCCCACCACAAATTAAAGCGAATAACCTCTGCCTTACGGATTGTATAAAATTGGTCATACGCGATACACTGATCTGGATCAATGTTTGCCTCACCAAAGTCACGCACCACGCCAGCACCAATTGGAGCACCCGGGAAATAATTTCCAGATCCTGAATTCACGCTGAGCGGACCAGGCCAGAAGTCATTTCCAGTGCGGTAACGCAATGCAGCCAATTTCAGCTGACCGTTAACATCTGTACCACCCATCCATAGTGCACCCGCAAAAATAACGTGCAAACCACTTCCTTTAGGCACCTCGTACGAAGCTACACTGGCCGCGCGGTTTTGGAACATACTTCCACCTTGCTCAATAAGACACTTCACGTCATTAAACTGAAGGATCAATTTTGCTGTAGCTGGTGCACAGTTTGCCCCTTTTTGCGTTGGCGTAACTTTTTTGCCGATATCGCCAGGCGCTAAATAAGCAAAGGCACTATTCGACAATACAATCGATACTCCTACTACAATTCCTATTATTCGCTTTTTCATAATTCGATTTTCTTATGCTATTTTTAGAAGTCAAATTTAACACCCAAACGGATCGTTCTTGGTGAACTAATGTTGAAAGGGTTTTGAATTTTCATTGTGTAATAATCTCTAAACGCTTGCTCATCCAACTGATTTTGGATTGAAGTCTGGTTTGCAGCTGCCGCAAGGTATCCATCATCATCCCAGTTTCCTGTTGCGCGGTAAACGCTAAGTACGTTGAAACGATTGAACAAGTTTGTTACACGAATGTAGACATTCAAGAATGTTGTTTTCTTTTTGTCTTCTTTCCCGAATTCTACGTTGAAGGTACGGTCTAACTGAATGTCCAAACGATTTGCCCAAGGCAATCGGGATCCGTTCAATGTACCATTTAAACCTGCTGATAAGTTTCCAATGGCATCATCCGTAATCTGTGTCTGTGAAGAGTAAGGATTACCAGAATAGATGTTCGAAATGACATTCAACCCTGTGTTTTCCAAAATATTCATACCACCGATTACTGGACCATTGTAATCTGCACCTTCACCATATCGGTAATCTAAAGTGATTGCAAAGGCATGACGTTGGTCAAATGAGTAAGGGAAGATTGCTCTCAAGTTTGGCAATCCCGCATTTACAAGACCTGCTGCAGATGTTGCATCTGAACCAGTACCGTCTGCAAACTGCAAAGTATAAGCTGCTGTCATACGGATGTTACCTGTTCTGCGCATGTCATAGGATACTGTCACCCCTTTAACCGTACCGAAGTCACGGTTACCAAAGGTGCGGTATGTAGCAGGATATGCTTCGAATACATTCACCAACTGTACGTTGTTACGCTGCTCGCGGTAGAATGCTGAGATTTTCAATGAAGATGTCTTCGACAATACTTGTTGGAATCCTAATTCGTAATCTACAGTCGTCTCAGGCTTTAAGTTCGCATTGTCGATCACCGCGCTTCTTGATTGAATGAATTGATAGTCGAATGGATCAAAACGGAATCCAGAAGTTGGACGTTTTGTCAAGATATCGTAGTGAGCAAAGAAAGACGCCTCATCCGAAATCGGGAATGAGAATGCGATACGAGGCATTACGTTTACTTGCGCTTTGTAATCCTGGAATGCATCTGCACTTGGCGTATTCTGTGATGGATTTTGCAACCATGGTTGAATACCTGTAGCACCTCTCAATACTTTTGGATCCTCTACTTGAACACCATCCGCATTGTACCAGTTGTTCTCTACACGGAAACCATTGATTGATGTTGGGTTGTTTACATCATTAACATATACTGTGTAGTCGTCACCCATAGCGTCTGGAACATTTACCCAAGAGTAAGCTGTAGGGTTGTCCACCGCCAATTGTTTCGCTTCAGCAACAGTTTTTGCGTTATAGAACAAGTAAGGATCTTTCAATGTAGGCTGATTGGCATCGAATACATCGACACGAACACCCACGTTGAATACGATATCATTGAAGGCAAACTTATCCATGATGTATCCAGCCATATATGTTGGTTGGAAGGCACCAACAAAACGACGGTAATTTCCGTTGTCATCAAACTCGTTGAAATACTTGTTGATATCCGTTGAGCCACGCACTTTTTGTCCTGTGTGGTCATAGCCATAATATGAAACAAAAGAGTTACCACCGTTCAACAATTCATCCGGAGAGAACAAGTCAAAGGTATAGATTGATGGATCGTACTGGTCAATATCGATAAAATCAGAACCAGCTCCACCAGAAGAAATTGCACCTTGTTCGTACAAGTAATTACGAAGGTTGTAGTCGAAGAATGATTGGTTATCTTGAACAGGGTTACCAAATTGATCTACGTTACCCCCTTGTCCACCATACTCCCCAGTACCTGATTGGTAGGCGTACCCTGAGTTGTATCGATTGTACGTAACTGCTTTAAATGAACCTGAATCTGAAACAACGCCCGAATTCAAGTCCAATTCTTTGATGTGGAAGTTTGTCAATTGACGTGCAATCGACCAAATTCCTAGAGGGCCATTTGTTCCACCATTCGTTGTTGTTCCAGAAGTCCAACCGCGGTCGAAACGTTGCTCGTATTCAAATCCTAATGAAATCGCATGGTCGCCAATGTTCACGGAACCAGAACCTGTTACACGGAACTGATCGTTTTCAGTTTTTCCGAAATAGTTGTAAGGAGAACCGATATTCGACCACATTTGGTACACGGCCGATGGCGCATCACCATTACGAAGTGCATTCCCTTGTTGGATTTGGAATAAGTTTTCGTAGTTATTTTCAGGATTGTTCGCATAGATGCTATAATACTGTGTTGTAATTGCAGCAAGAGCTGCATTCGTTTCAGAAGGAGAAAAATCTACCTGAATATCACGGAAACCATTGTGTACATATGTTTGTGTCGTTTGATCAAATTCATACGACGGACGACGACTTGTCGTGAAGGTACCTACGTGACCATAGTTAAACATGCTGTATTTGTGGTTTGGATCGTAAACGTCATTTTTAGATTTCGAATAATCCACCATCAAAGAGTAATAGAAAGACTTCACTTTCGATGCACTACCCTCTTTTGTATTTGTAAATCGTTGCGTCAAACGTCCGAATACACGGTAATCTAAAGATCTGTATACGCCGAAGTTTTGGAAATTCATCAATGAACCCGTGTATGAATAGTTTGTTCCATAACTGTAGTTCATTGATCCACCGAAAGTTAGGTTTAATGTTGGTCCGAGGTTAAAGTCGATTTTACCTTGACCAGAAATAACCGTTTGACGTGCATTCATTCTCCAATCCGTTTTTTCAAACGCATCTTTTTTAAGGAATGAGGCATTGTAGAATGTACCTTGACCAGTAGATGTTGGACGCAATGGATTTGCGAGCAATTCATCACGAACATCTTTCTTGATGCGGTAGCTACCTCCAGCCAATGGACGGCTATCCAACTGATCCGTGTAGTTACCTGAAATTAAGAAACCTAGAAGTGGCTTCGTTTTCTTACCCGTTGAGTCACGTCTCATCAACAAAGGTCCAGAGAACATTCCCTCTAAAAGGTTATATCCATATTTATCAAGACCAAATACCTTTCCATCGTAACCGTCTTTATCTGCTCCATTGATATAGAAACCAGAAGTTACAGCTTCAATTGATCCAAAATATTTCGCTGAAGGACCACGCGTTGTTACAGCAATGATACCCCCTGTTGCATCCCCGTAGTTTGCAGGAAGACCACCGGTAATCACCGATACCTCTTCAATCGCAGACTTTGGAAGGTTAGCAGATCCACGCACCTTGATACCATCTATATAAAAGTACGTACCGTCTGAACGAGATCCACGAACCGAGATTGAACCAGAACCTTCATCTGTGTTTACCCCACCAACTGTTGAGGCAACACCTGCTGCTGAACGAACTGGAAGACGAGCAATGTCTTCACGTGTTACTGTCGAACCCGAAGCTCCACCATCTTTATCGATCAATGGCACCTTAAAGGCAACAACCTTCATCTCTTCGATTTCCTGAATGTTTTTCGCCTTCGAAATTGTCAGGTCATCCAAGAATCGGATTTTATCTCCTACGATGATTACACCTGTCAATACGGATGGCTGGTAACCTTCTGTCTCGTTACGCACTTCGACATCATATTCACCCGCTGGCACCGAGTTGATGATAAACTTACCATCAAAATCCGTGTTGGCCCCACCTTTGACAGATCCACTCTGCAACAAAACCACCTTACAAAAAGGAATTGGCTGTTTTGAGTCACCATCTTTCACAGTTCCTTTTACCGTACCTAAGCCCGTTTGAGAAAGGGCGCAAGTCGCTGTAAAAAAGACACTTAATAAAACAAAGTTTAATTTTTGTAACATACGTTTAGTTTAGACATTCAACTAGTTTGTCGCTTTTAAGCCGATAAATATAGAAAAAATCGTTGGCTTTACCGAAGTGTTAAAAAAAATTAAAATCAACATTTTTTGTGACACGACACGAATATCAAATTGCTAACCCAACATTATTAAGGGATTGCACTCTTTTCATTGTTAATTTTCTTTCAACTAAATTTTCTTTAAAAAAATGAGTTCATTTGTAAAAAGGGAATTCGGTGCAGTTCAAACAAGAAATACATTCAATTGATTCAGTCAACATCCATTTGTTGCGTTATGAAGCATTTGACCCTACTGATTATTTGGACCATCTCACCGAACAAGAAACGGAACGCTACTTTACCTTCACGCACATCAAGCGCAAGATGGAATTTGTGGCAACGCGGATCTTACGTCACCGCATTTTTGGATTTACACACATACATTATGATGTCCATGGCGCACCTTATATAGAGGATGAGGGATTTATTTCGATTAGTCATGCTAAGGATGTAGTTGGAATCGCCTTCTCAAAAGATTTTCCTGTGGGGCTTGATTTAGAAAAAATTGATGCACGATTGGTAAAACTTTCATCCAAGTTTTTGTCCACCGCTGAAGCTAAGGCATTGGACAGTTCTTCGGTTATTGACATGACCAAGGTATGGTCGGGAAAAGAGGCACTTTATAAAATAGCCGGAAGAAAAGGAATCCTCTTCAGCACAGAATTGCATCTTTCATTTCTCGAAAAAAATCTGTGGAAAGGGAGAATTCATTCAGGTGATAAAGTTCTTCATACTGAAATTTCTATTTTTACACTTGATGACTTGGTCGTATCAGTCAACATTAACGCATTGCAGGAAGAATGACAAAAACATATATTGAGTCTTTTAGGGAAATTTCAAAAGGAATTGCTGTTCTGATCGATCCAGAAAAATGCGACAATGGTAAAAAGTTGTTTGCACTACTCGAAAAGGCTAGTTTCGCTAAAGTCGATTATGTATTTGTTGGTGGAAGCACCGTTAGTCGGAATGAGTTTCAACAAACTATTTCAGCGATACGATCTCGTTCAAACATACCGCTGATTATTTTTCCTGGATCATTTCATCAAATTTCAGATGAAGCCGATGCGATTTTGTTTTTGAGTTTAATTTCTGGTAGAAATCCAGATTATTTGATCGGACACCACATCTCTGCTGCACACGAATTGTCAGAGATGAACATAGAGGTTCTTCCAACTGGGTACATTTTAATTGAGGGGGAAACTAAATCGTCTGTGGCTTATGTCAGTCAAACGACACCGATTCCGGGCGATTCGTTCTCGATTATTCGCAACACGGCATTGGCAGGAAAGTTACTTGGCATGCAGCTGCTTTATCTTGATGCTGGAAGCGGAGCGAAAGATCGTGTTTCAGAGAAATGCATTCAAACGATCAGCGACCTTGGACTTCCAATCATTGTTGGCGGGGGTATTCGTCAGATCGAGGAAATCGACGCATTGCACAAAGCAGGTGCTTCGGTTGTTGTGATTGGAAATAAATTGGAGGAGGATATAGACTTTTTGTTGGACATTCGGGCGTACAAAATCTCTTTAGATGTCAAGATGTTAAGACATCAAGATTCTAAGACTGGTTCTTACTTCGAAGTGCAAAACAAGTAACTCGTAATTCGTAACTCGTCATTCGTAACTAAAAAAAAGCGATCGCTACGCTGATAGAACATAGATCGCTGCGGTGGAGCCACCAAATTCGTAACTCGTAACTCGTCATTCGTAACTAGTAACTAAAAAAAGGACTGCTGCGCTGATAGAATATAGAAAAATCTATGTTCAATACTCCAAAGATGCCTTCAACGACATGTCCATACTTTTTACGCTGTGGGTCAATGCGCCAACGGAAATGAAGTGAACGCCTGTTTCAGCGTAAGCTCGAATATTGTCGATGGTTATTCCACCCGATGCTTCAACCTCAAAAGCTTTTGGGATACTTGGAAGCACTGCAGCTATGCGTTCAGGTGAAAAGTTGTCAAGCATGATGCGGTGCACGCCACCTACTGCAATCACTTCATTCAATTCCTTTTCGTTTCTTACCTCCACTTCAATTTTTATATCAAGTTGATGGTTCTGAATGTACTGTTGCGCTTGCACAATCGCTGGTTCAATTCCTCCGGCATAATCGACATGGTTGTCTTTCAACATAATCATATCGTACAAGCCGAAACGGTGATTTACTGCACCTCCAATTCTGACTGCCCATTTTTCCATGTAACGAATTCCAGGCGTTGTTTTTCGGGTATCTAGGAGTTGTGTATTCGTGTCTTTGATCAATTCAACGATGCGCGCTGTCTGCGTGGCGATTCCACTCATGCGTTGCATGAAATTAAGAACGAGACGTTCTGTAGTTAAGATTGACCTTGAGCTTCCGTGAACTACGAATGCAATGTCACCATAATTCACCTTAGCTCCATCTTGAATAAACACTTCGATTTTTAGTGTAGGATCGAAGCGGTGGAAAATCATTTGCGCCAACTCCACCCCTGCTAAAACGCCATCTTCTTTGATGATTAACCGTGCTGAACCTTGGGCGCTTTCTGGCACACATGACAATGTGGAATGGTCGCCTGAGCCAATATCCTCGCGGAGTGCGTTGTCGATGATGTCGTAGAGCATTTTAATGAGTTAAAAATTAAAAATGAAGAATGAAATCTAATTACTAATGACTAATTACAAATGACTAATTACTAATGACTAATTACTATTGACTAATTACTAATGACTAATTACTAATGACGAGTTTGGTGGCTGAGGTGCGATAGCAGACTCCAAGCCACGATTTACTAACAACTAAACTACGATTTTTCGATGGAGAGGCTTTCGATTAAGAAATCTCCACTGACCTTTTTAAAGTGAATGGTGACGCGAAATTCTTCAGACTTCGATTGATAGGTTCCAATGGCGAACGAACCATCGGATGCTTCTTTGCCTTTGAAAATAAACTTAAACGATGAGCCTGGTTTTTTGGTGAAGAAATCTTTAAGCACCAAATTGGCTTGAGATTGGCTGTAGACTCCTTCCTTGCCGAGTACATTGATGAGTATTTTATCCTTTCCAAGTGCTGTAATGTCTTGGGCATCGTTGGTCGAAAAGGCATTTTCTATGGTTGAATACGGAATATCACTTTGAAAATGAACACTCATAATGAGCCCTAGAAGAAAAGAATAGACAACACTCATAACTATCGTTGTTTTTTGAACGGCCGAATTTAACAAAAATAGTGCCTTAAATAAAGTTGTTAAGGTATTCTGGTAGAAATCTTTGCCGTTAGACCTAACATTCATTTATCTTGATGGTGTAAATTCGAGGCATGAAAATAAAAATCATCTGTATTGGCAAAACAGGGAAGAAGTTTTTGGAAGATGGGGAGCAGGAATATTTAGGCCGCTTGAAACATTACATTGCTGTTGAGCGCATTGAAATTCCAGACCTAAAAAATCAGAGGAATCTTTCCGAACAGCAAATCAAAGAATTGGAAGGTAAAGAGATTCTTTCAAGAATTGGAAGTGCTGAGCAGTTGTTCCTGATGGACGAACGCGGCAAGACCTATTCATCGCTTGGCTTTTCCGAATTTTTAAACGTACGATTCAACGCTGGTGGAAAAGCACTTGTCTTTGTGATTGGCGGGGCTTATGGATTTTCAGATGAAGTTTATGCACAAGCTATTGGCAAAATCAGTTTATCTGAGATGACTTTTTCCCATCAAATGGTGCGTATGATTTTTTTCGAGCAGTTGTATCGAGCTATGACCATACAGCGGGGCGAGCCCTACCACCATCAGTAAGTGTTAAAAAAGAAAATGCCTACATTTGAAAAAAAGAAAGAGAATTGGATAATAGTTCGGCGCAATTTTATATTGATCGGAATTTTGAGTTTTTTACCCCACTCGATATCCTTGCGACTTTATTTGGACTTGGCATCATTTTCATTATAATATTCCTGAGGACACGCAGAAATGCGCATTTGGGCTATTACAAATATTACTCGCGAGCCTTTGCCTTCAAAGCTCTTTTTGTGATAGCCAACTGTTTGTTTTACATCATCGCATATGGAGCTGGAGGAGACTCCATTGGTTTTTGGGATGGGGCAGTGAAACTTAATAATTTGTTTTGGAAGGATCCATTCATGTATTTTAGTGAACTTTTTTCTGACCCAATTGAAGGAGGGCAATTTAGAAATTTTGATACCACTACAGGCATTCCCGATGGACGTGTTTATGGAGAAATACCTAGTTTTTTTGTCTGTAAAGTAGTTTCAGTTTTTACGTTTGTAACCTACAAAGGCTACATCTTACTTTCTCTGATTTTTGCATTCATTACCACCAATGCTTCGTGGAAACTTTTTGAGTTGGTGCGATCCTATCAGTTGCATTCGGACCGAATCTTGGCCATTGCAATCTTCTTCATTCCCTCATTGAGTTTCTGGTGTGCTGGAATATCAAAAGACAGCTTCATGTGGATTAGCGTGTGCTACTTTTTAGTGAATGTTTACCAAATCCTCTCCCCCGACAAAAAAAGCAGCATAAAGAATTGGATTGTGTTGCTCATTTGTTTGTACGTCATGTACCGTGTACGTTCATTTATGATACTTACGGTTTTGGCTCCGTTGCTTTTCGCCTACAGTGCACGACTTGGAAAAAAATTTGGATCCAACGGCCTTGCAAGATCACTCTTGCGCATGCTGATCGCAGCGATTTCCATTTCGTCCATCCTTCTTTTCTTTCAAACATCCATTGCGGATGAGTACATCAAGGAGGCGGCAGTGATCAATGATGACATGACAAACAATAAATCATATGGAACAAATCGGTATGATCTCGGAATAACTGACTATTCTCCAGTAGGTATGGCACTGGCATTTCCAAATTCAGTATTGGCCGGTTTTTATCGTCCATACATTTGGGAAGCCTTGTCCGTTTCACTTATTTTGAATGGAATTGAAAGTATATTGATCATCTATCTTACCGCACGCTTTCTTTTTTCAGGACGTGTGAGGCAGCGCATTCGGCGAGTCCGCAACCATGAGTTTTTGGTGTTTGCTTTCTTTTTCGCCTTAATTTTGGCCTACTTTGCTGGATTTACCTCCATTCTCTTTGGTGTTCTTGTGCGCTTCAAAGCACCCTTACTGCCTTTCATCGTGATAGTGCTTACCTCCTATTTTCAAGAGGAAAAATCCAAAACTGGGATTTGATCCCTTCGGCAATTTCTTTTTCTTTTCAAGACAAGTGACAAGGGACAATAGACAAGGGACTTATTCCTATTTCGAAGTTTGATCGAGTCTTTTGTCTTAATGTCTTTGAGTCCGCACGAGCGGACGGTCTTTTGTCTCATTTTGTTTCTTCCCAGCCGCAGGGTCTGAAGCTACGACTGGGGAAACTTGAAACACACACTTTACGTTTTATTATTTGGTGCCTTGCGGCAATTGAGAATTTGATGCTTCGTCCGCCGCGGCGGAATCCCTTCGGCAATTCGAAGATTGATCTAGTCTTAAAATCTTGATGTCTTGACGTCTTAACATCCTCTCTGTTTCTTCCCAGCCGCAGGGTCTGAAGCTACGACTGGGGAAACTTTGAAACACACATTTTACATTATATTATTTGATGCCTTCGGCAATTGAGAATTTGATGCTTCGTCCGCCGCGGCGGAATCCCTTCGGCAATTCGAAGATTGATCTAGTCTTAAAATCTTGATGTCTCCTATGTTTGTTATCTATTAAATTTAATCAAAATTAGGTGAAAAAGAATGAGAGTCAGATTGATGTCCAAGAAGCATAAAATGTATTCTGAATTTTAGGAATTGCCTCATTCTTTTTTTCTTCTC
>JBILBT010000204.1:0-5683 GCA_044353545.1 Crocinitomicaceae bacterium
AGTGATAGAAAAAGAAACTGTTTCATTTATTGCAACCTATGACAATCAAGTTAGGGTAAAAGTTACTCCTTGGATTTCGTTTAATATTTTTATTTCCAATACTGTATAAACGCAGGAAAAGAATTAAAGTTTCTTATGCCTTACTTTCCTTGTTGTTTCGCTTGTTGTTCTTGTAAATAGGCAAGGTGTTTTTCCATGCGTTTCATCATCCAGCGTTTGAAGAAATACATTCCAAAAGCGCTCACGACGAAGAAATAGTAGAATCCCCACTTTTTAATTCCTTGTGTAAATGATAAATAGGTGATTACGACCAAAAGCACGCATCCAGCAAGCAGCCAGAAATACGACATGATTTTATTGTAAAATTGCATCAGATTAATTTTTGTCAAAGATAATTGATTCTATGTAGTTCCTCATTTATTTGCCTAAAGCAATCTTTCCGTATGGTTTTAAAAACTCATATTCGGAAAAATCTTGTTTTGTGCGTATGCCTTTGCCGTAAAGTACACCATCAGGATCGCGAACAACCACGTTGGAGGGTGTGTAAATCGAACTGTCTCGTTGGTTCCAAAAGAGAATTTCTGTCTCCATGCGTTGTTTTTTCGCATGATTGAAGAGTTGAACAGAGTCACGAACGAACATGGTCCCTTGCGTGTAATTGACCTCGCCATACAAGGCTGTTAAGGTCGATGCAATTTTCCCGTCTGCGGAAAAGAAATTCACCTTCACACCATCTTTCAGTTTCGTAATGGATTCGGGAGTGGAATATGATTCGGCAATAGCGGCATATACCTCAACGCGCGCATAGCCCGAATCGGTGTAAAACACCCGAAGGTTCTTTGTGACTTCTTTTGGGGCTTTTGGGTCGTAGGTCACTTTTTGGATGGACTCCAAATCGTTGACGCATGAAAAAAGAAATCCTGCCAGCACTAAACTGACAGGAATCTTTAGATGTTTACTTATATTTTTTGTGAAGCTCACTTTATTTTGAAACGGTCACATTCCAGCAGCTTAGGTTAATGCTGCTAATTCCAGCATCAAACCATTCGCCATCTGTAGGACCTGCAGCGCGGTATTTTGCAGCTGCACCACCTTGACCTGCTTGATCTGCCAATCGCGCGGCATACAAGTAGTTTGCTTTTCGTTCAATCGTTGATGAACCACAGCCGTTTGCCAATTTTGCCACACATTGTGCTGCAAGGTATAAGGCTTCACTTCTGTTCTCACCAGAGATTCCCATTGCCGTTGAATATGCCGCGTTGTAACTGCCAGAATTGAATTGAGTGCTCGCAATCATGTATTCAATCTCTTCAATTTTAGCAGATTCAGTTGTCATCGTTTTTGCTTCTTTGAAAGCTGCAACGGCTTCGCTGTATCGTTTTTTAGAGACCAATAAACGCGCTTTTGCTAACTTACCGTCCAATGATGGGTCGATTATGTTCAATGTATCCACCAACATTTCATATTCTTTGGCGTCCGTGCATTTCTTTGTTTCCAAAAGTGTCATGAAGTTCACAACGGCTTTCTTTTTCATTTCTTTGTCCTGTGGCAAAGTCGCAAGGAAACCTTTTAAATCTGGAAGGATATCTTCACAAGAACGAACGATGTTGTTGAAATACGTTGTGATGTTCTCTTGGGTTTTTGCAGACATCTTTAAATCATTCACCATCTTCGATAAAGTGAAGTAATCAGAGATCATTCGTTTTTTCAGTTCCGTCTTTTTCGTAGCATCTACACATTCTGTGAATAAGTTGTACAGATTTGAATAATACAAGTTCACTTGCGTTTCGCTTGGTGTAGCACCAACTTTTGTCATCCCACGAGTAAACAAAACATCTGCAGCGGCACGATTTGGTTTCGATGATTGAATGATGTAAGATGCACGAATAAGGTCATTTGCTTGATCGTAAAAACCTTTTTGTTCCGAACGGTCATACACACCAATAATGGTGTCAATGTAGGCTGTTTTCTTGACCTTATCGGTTTCAGCACTAATCGTGTTACGAATGGTACCAATCATACGGTCGTAGTTGGCTTTGTCGTAGTTTCCACAAATTGCTTCACCTTTAATGTAGTACGTAGAAGCTCCTGCATAATTTTTAATTTTCAAGTCTTCACCCGCCAAAAAACGCATGCGTTTGCATTCGCGTTCTTGCTCAGTTTCTTCTTGAGAATACGCACTTAAACTAACAAGTACTAGAGCGGATAAGAGTAATTTTTGAAGTTTCATTTTCGTTAAGTTTAATCCAGTTTACGTTTTCTGAACCAGCGATCAAAGTTTGATGGTGCTAAGGTAATACCAAAATTTAGACCGATGTATTTTTGATTCAGTGAATTTGAAGAACCCGCCTCTCTTTTTCCAAGTGAAACCCCAAGGTTTACTGAAGAAAGTGACTTTGTCGTCAAAATCGGGATCCCAAAACCAAATGTCATGCCAAAGTCGGTCATTTGAGTTCCGTTGTAACTGTAAGGCAAGGTATATTGGTAATAGCCAACGCGGTATCTTACGGTTTCAAAAAATCCAACTACTGCAGCTTTGTCCAAGAAGTCGCGCTCAGGGATAAATTGAACGCCCACATTGATTCTAGTTGTGTTTAAAAAGGTAAGGCCAGGATTCAAGTCATCGCGGTAAGCGCTCCAATCGGTCATGCCATAGTTGAAGTGAAGTGCGAGTTCTGACTCACGAATGCGGTTTCCTTTTTTCTCCGATTCAAAGCCAAGTGTATAACTCAAACCAATCGTGTAGGTTGGCGCCATGCGAATGGTCCCGCGAACGTTTGTATTCTGATAAATAGTGTCGTAAGATCTTGGATCAAAGACATTCGGCGCATAAAACAAGTATTCGTCTTTTTTCACACCTAAATTCTGGGCTGGCTCAAATGTTCCCGCCAATGTGATGACGTTCTTGTCATTGATTTTTAAGCGCATGTTTGTCCCGAGTTCATAGTAAAACGCACTTGTTGTTAAGACATTGCGATCTACTCCGCCAGAGAATTGTGACAATTTAATGACTTGACTTCGACGTTCGTTTGTTGCAATGCCAAAGAGATATCCAGCGTTTCCGCCAACAGACCATTTGAATGATTTCAGGTTTAAGAGGTTGGCACTGCCACCTACAAACACAAGTTGTGACCCTCCTTTTCCTAAATACGTGTACTTCATGGAATCCGTGCCCACAGCCTGACGGTCATAAAGCTCATATCCTTTGCGTGCAAATGGTTTTAGCCCGAAAGCAATGCCGAAATTCTTCTTCACCGGAATACCCATCACAAAATGATTAAGCATTGCTGTACCCGAAAACACACTTGCTTCGCCATCGTTTTGAAATAACATTTTTGATTCAATGCCTATCGACAATAACGGCTGACCTGATCCGTACGTGTTGTATGTCGAAGGATTGTAAAAATTTAGTACCGTAGAATCAAAAACTGTAGCTGAGCAATTGCCCATGCCAGAAAAGACGTAGTTCTCTGGGTTTGCACGCTCACCTAGTCCATAACTGGAGTAGGGGGAATTGATGGTGTATTGTGCAGACGCTGAATAAGCGAATATCAATAACAGAAGGGTGAGAAGTTTAGCACTCAACATGGCACAAATAGATTTCATAAACACCCTTCAGGGTTAAATTTGGGTCCGCAAAGATGTCATTTTTTCCTTCAAAATCAAAGCAATCGACATCTCCACCGGTCATAAAAAAAGTTAAGTCTTGTCCGAATGCAGAACGGTATTTATCCATCATCCCTTTTATCTCTGCATCCAATCCCTGAATTACTCCTGCGGTCATCGAGGTCACTGTGTTTTTACCGATGAATGAATCTTGGGAATGTGAGTTGATCAGTGGCAATTTAGCCGTAAAGTCGTGCAATGCTTTGTAGCGCAAATCGATTCCAGGGCTTATTGATCCACCGATGTATACATCACCTTCAACAAGATCAAACTTCATGCATGTGCCTATGTCAATCGCCACTGCGTTTGAGGTCTTTTTCAAGGAGTGGATGGCCACCGCATTGCAAAGTCGGTCCATGCCCAACGATTCAGGGCTATGGTACGCATTTCGAATGGGCAGGGGAGAGTTGGCATTGATGACTGTAAGGTTTGTTGAAAGCGAATGAACGAATACATTAAATTCTTCACTTGCGACGCTGCACAGCACTAGCGTTGAATTCAGAGGGATCATTTCGTGAATTTCGTTCCAACGAGATTTGTCACTTGTGGGCACCCGTAGAACGTTTTTGAGCACCCCATTTTCAAAGAGACCAACTTTCACCGAAGTATTTCCGGCATCGAGGACATAGATGTTTTCGTTCATATTTGCCTTCAAAGATACATGATGTTGTCAAAAAAAATGCGATTCATTTGTCGTTCATCGATTTAAGTTATTATCTTTGCCCCCACAAAACGGTTAGGTGATGTAGCTCAGTCGGTAGAGCAAAGGACTGAAAATCCTTGTGTCGGCGGTTCGATTCCGTCCATCACCACAGTAAAGGAGACGCTTAACGGGTCTCCTTTTTTTATTTACCGTATAGTTTCTTGCGAAATTCGCAACTCCCATTTTTCCTCCTGTGCAAATCAATTTTTGGATTCATTTCGGTCGGCCTACTTTTGTAGGACTAAAAGCAACGTTTATGATGAAATTTTTATTTGCCTCAGCATTTTTATTCTTGTTTTCGGCACATTCCTTCTCGCAAGTGGAGGAGGTAACAGATTCGACGAAAATTATTACCATGATCAATGGTGAGATTCGCGTTGGAGAAATTATCAGTGACGACGGTAGAGAGATTCTATTTTTATCGAAGGATATCGGTAAAGTATTTATTTTGAAACAAGACATTAAAAGCATCCGGCCATACAAGCCAGAAGTTGGTGAAATTGTCGATGGAGATTACTTCGTGAATTCTCCATTCAACACACGCTATTATTTCACGACAAATGCACGACCTTTGAAAAAAGGGGAGGATTATGCCATGATTCACCTCTATGGGCCTGAGATTCACTTTTCGGTGACCGATCGTTTATCCTTGGGCATCATGACTTCATGGATTGCATCACCCTTTGTCCTTGCAGCGAAATATTCCATTCCTACGAAAAGTCCTAACGTGAATTTTGGCATTGGCACCTTGTTGGGCTCTTCTGGATTTTTGAATTCTTTCCGAGGGTTTGGTGGATTGCATTGGGGGATGGCAACCTTTGGGGATGAAAAACAAAATTTGACGGTTTCGTTGGGGTATTCCTATGCGAATATTGGGAGCAAAGTGTATAACTATAACACGGAAACCAGTAGTACTACACAGATGTCCCAATCTCCTGTTTTTTCTATCGCAGGAATAAAGAAAATCGGTAAGAAGGCAAGTTTATTTTTTGACTCCATGATTTTCTTTGGCGCCAAAGGAACAAGCAACGGTCAACAATATCAATACGACCCCTTCACTGGTGGGCAATATGTTGTTGAAGGAGATTACACCGCTACACTGGCTTTTTTCATGCCTGGGATGCGTTTTCAAAGTGGACCAAAATCGGCTTTTCAATTTGCTTTAGCTGGCGTACTGTTCAAACAGAATTTTTTGAATCCTGCAATACGGGACAACCAACGCTCATTTCCGCTTCCACAATGTTCATGGTTCTTTAAGTTCTAAACCAAGTGAAAAACATTACAAAGAAAAACGCCCGGTGAAGTCATCGGGCG
>JBILBT010000205.1:0-5671 GCA_044353545.1 Crocinitomicaceae bacterium
TTGAATATTTTTGATTTTTTACCTTCGAAAAGACAGCACATGGTTTTTTCGGCAACTCTTTCTACAGAAGTTTCTTGGTTTTTGGATAATTTTTTAATCACCCCTGTGCGCGTTGAGGCAGCGCGTGCTGGTTTGCCTCTTGATAAAATTGATCAAACAGCTTACCACGTGCCGAATTTCCTCTCCAAAGTGTCCTTATTACGTTATCTTATTGATCAGTCCGTCGACAGCTCAAAAATATTAGTCTTTGTTTCTTCTCGCGCCTTAGCAGATTTATTGTTTGCAGAAATTGAAGCGAATTTCACCGAATTTATAGGGGTCATTCACTCCAATAAAGCTCAGAATTTCCGCTTCGATACCGTACAGAAATTTCAAACAGGTGAAATTCGAGTTTTGATTGCAACGGATTTAATAGCACGTGGTATTGATGTAACAGATGTAACGCATGTGATTAATTTTGATATTCCAGAAAGTCCTGAAAACTACATACACCGAATTGGACGAACAGGACGGGCCGACAAAAATGGCATTGCGATTACCTTTGTATCTGAAAAAGATGAATCGTCACTGATGGCCATTCAAGAGCTCATGCAGCAGCAACTTTTATTTACGAAAGTTGCTGAGGATGTTGTATTTACAGATGAGCTATTGGAATTTGAAAAACCGAAAATTGTCATTCCAGGGAAATCCGTCAAATTGCCTCCACGTGAAAATAGAGGAGATTCTTTTCATGAGAAAAAAGCGAAAAATAAAAAGGTGAACGTGCGTTACGACCATAAAAAAGCCATGCAAGATAAGTATGGTAAGCCTAAGAGAAAGAGGTAGTCCCCCAATCGAATAATATTTATATTTAGTTCTTTCAAACTTAAGTTTAGAAGGTGATTACTTTCAATTCATACTTTATTAATATTTTCGATATCATGAAAAAGATCAGCATCAAAACGTGTTCAAACTTGCTTTAAGGAGTATATATTTCGAAATGAGAACAATTTTAAATACGATAGCCCTTTCATTGCTTCTATTGTACAGCTGTGAAAATAATTTATCATCTGAGAAGAGGGATAGATCTTTCGAGAAAAATAATGAGGCAGAAAATAGTGAGGTCGATGATGCAAAGTCAATTAACACTGCTTCTTGGCGCAATCCTTTTATGACGCCTATGGGTGTAGATATTTCTCGAATAATAAGGGGGTATTATTTGGTCGGCAATTTTGATAAAATGTTGCAGTTTGTCATCTATCCAGAATGCTATGAATCGGAGGAGATTATTCACTTATTGAGAAAATCTGAATGGGGTTACGAAATAAAGGCGAATAATTTAACTTGGCAACGCGACAGTACTTTTATCCTCAATATTAAAACTCAAAAACAACAAACAATAGGTGAAGAGCAATATTATGGTAAAATAGTGAATGATACAGCTAAGCTGATCTTATTCCCGGAAAAGATAGATTTATTTCCTTATTTTGGTGATGAACTAAGTCAAAATCCATGTGTTTTGAAGGAAAATATCGATAATATTGAGTTCTACTACAACAAAGCAATTTTTCTTCCCAAATCACAATCATCTCTTGAAATGATATTTTCCTATTTAAATAAGAACAGGAACTATAAGGCATGTTTTATTGGGCATACGAGTGATGAAGGTGATCCCGCTTACAATCTGAAACTAAGCGTTGAAAGAGCTAAGGCGATTTATGAGTATTTAATTAAAAAAGGGATTTCAAAAGACAGATTAACTTACGAAGGTAGAGGATTGAGTGAGCCATTGTATTCCAATACAACAGATTTAAACAAAGCTAAAAATCGTAGAGTAGAAATCAAACTCACAAGAGTTAATTAGTCAGTAGATAAAGAGCTAAGGGATGTTATTCTTTGAATTACACCTTAAAAAAAATCGCAATAAAGTAATCTCCACTATTTTCGTCTGGGCATAAATCAATATTATATTCTTTATTTTAACCTTAATTTTGCCAAATTAATCTTATCGTCATGGATTCCAACGAAGCTACCCGGATCAATAAATACCTCAGCGAAGTCGGTTACTGCTCGAGACGAGCTTCGGATAAACTCATCGATGAAGGCCGAGTTCGGATCAATGGTCAGATTCCTGAGAAGGGAACGAAAGTGCTGCCTGGTGATGTGGTTAGCGTTGACGGAAAGACAATCAGCGAACCGAAAGAAGATTTTATTTACATCGCCTTCAATAAACCCATTGGAATTGTTTGTACCACCGACACAATTCGCGAGAAGAACAATATCATTGAATTTATCAATTACCCCAAACGCATTTTCCCCATCGGGAGGTTGGATAAACCAAGTGAGGGATTGATTTTCCTCACCAATGATGGAGACATCGTCAATAAAATATTACGTGCGCGAAACAATCACGAGAAAGAATACGAGGTTACTGTAAACAAACCGATTACCAATGCCTTCATTCAGAAGATGAGCAAAGGGATTCCGATTTTAGATACAATAACGCGCGAATGTTACGTGAAACAAAATGGCAGCTATACCTTTACCATCATTCTCACACAAGGATTGAATAGACAAATCCGTCGCATGTGCGAGTTTCTTGATTACAGGGTAACAAAATTAAAGCGTGTGCGCATTATGAACATCTCACTCGATGTTCCTGTCGGAAAATGGCGCTACTTGGATGAAGATGAAATTCTTGTGATCAATTCGATGGTGGCTAATAGTACCAAGGAAATCTCTTGATTAGGGGCTATTCATAGCGAATTACCAAGAGGTTCATTTCTATCTGTTACCCGATAATTCTTAAATAAAGGTTATTTTTACAGGAAGTCAGTGTCGACATACTAATCTGAGAAAATAATGGCGTTTGAAGAAAAAATGGAGGTGATTAAGTCCGTCGAACCTTTTGTGGAGCAATTCATAAGTGAAAAGATGAAAAATCCCGAGGAATGTTGGCAACCGGCTGATTTTTTACCTGATTTTGCTGATCAGGATTTCCACGATAAAATTCAAATTCTTCAAAAAAGTATCGCAAATGTTCCAGACACAGTTTTGGTGTCACTTGTCGGAAACATGATCACAGAAGAGGCTTTGCCGAGCTACCAAACTTTTTTCAATCTATTAAAAGGAATGAACGAAGAGCGCAATGTATCAAGCAATGGAGCATGGGCAAGGTGGTCTAGATTATGGACAGCTGAGGAAAATAGACATGGCGATTTGTTGAATAAATACCTGTATTTGAGTGGGAGGGTTGATATGAAAGTTGTAGAAAAATCCATTCAACAACTCTTGCACAATGGCGTTGATCTTCAAACGGATGGTGATCCTTACCATGGGATGATTTATACCTCTTTTCAAGAAAGGGCAACAAAAATCACACATGTGAATACGGGTAAGCTGGCCTATAAATCAGGAGATACAGCACTTGCTAAAATATGCAACACCATTGCTGGTGAAGAAGCCTTGCATGAGAAAGCCTATAAATTTTTTATGGGGAAGATATTTGAATCTGATCCAAATGGTGGTTTAGCTGCCTTTGTTGCCATGATGAAGAAGAAAATTGTGATGCCAGCGAATCTAATGGATTTTGGGACCGAGAAGAGGCAATACTTAAACTATGTAAACATCACCCAAAAAATTGGGGCATATACAAGCTATGACTACGCCAGCATTATTGATCATCTTGTGAAATATTGGGGAATCGAGAATTTATTGGGATTGAGCGATGAGGGAAAGAAGGCACAGGATTTCTTGTCTACACTTGCTGAACGCTATTACAAGCTCGCTGAAAGAATGAAAGAACCAACGGAGTTAGAACTTGTTTGGTTAAATAAATAGGTATGTCAAAGTCATTTCGAAAAATAATAACCCATTCGACTATAAAGATGAAGCTAATTGTCTTTTTACTGTGTCTTGTCTCGAGCGTTTCTTTGGCCCAGCCGATCAAGCAATTCAATGAAGAAAAATCGAAGATCGATCAACGTTTGATGATTGGATTGGGTAGCTGGGCAACAACCAATTTCATTGTGAGCGGAATAGGGTGGGCGACAGTTCCGGATGGCGAAGCGAAATCTTTCCATCAAATGAACGTGATGTGGAATGCAGTTAATCTTGGTCTAGCCATTCCAGGCTATATAAAAGCAAAAAAGGAAGTGCCAACGGATAATTTGGCTGAAACGTTGAAAGCGCAACGAAAGACGCAAAACATCTTTTTATTCAATTCAGGACTCGATGTGGCGTATGTTGGGAGTGGTTTTTTGCTGCGAAGTTTAGCGGATAAGAATGTTGCCAAAAGAGATCAATACAACGGTTTTGGGAATGGAATGATCATGCAAGGTGGATTTCTATTGCTCTTTGATTTAACCGCTTATTCGATCCATAAGTACCATAGTAAACACGCATTAAATAACACAACCCAAACATTAGAAATGAGTTCGAACGGTTTGGGAATACGATGGAATTTGGGGACGAAGCCTTTTTTTAGAAACCAAGCGTTTTTGTAATCTGGTTCAAATGAAGCAGTCCTTGCTAACGAATTGAACTCTTCTTACATTTCTCCACCTTTCTGAATTGGAAACATTGTTGTCTGATCAAACATAAAGATGGTTTTAGTCGGACGACAATGAAAAGGAAACAATCTAATTCAGATAGCTATTGTAATAACTACATTCCTTAATGATGTCCTGATACACTTTTGTTCCTCGGAAATTTGTTGACAGTTGCTTGAAATTAGACATGTATCCATCCATCTTCATTTTCTGGAAATATTCGGCGAAGGTAATGTCATAATAGTCATTTTCAGGGAATACGCCATTCCTGACGGTATATCTATTCTGTTCACAACGTGCCAACATGAAATACACTTCGGCCTGCTGTTCTTTCGTTAATCCACCCAAGGTAATGGCTTGCTTAAAATAGTTCTCAGCCACCTTCATGCTCACAACACCTTGTGGACTGTCAAAGTAACGGTAATAAGCGAGGAGCTCCCACTGAAGGCCATAATAACTTGAATTGTAATAGGCCAAACCTAAGAGATATGCATTTGAAGCGCTTAGTGGTTCACTGAGCAGTTGCTTAATTCGCTCTGCGAAAGCCATCCGTGTGAGCTTTGGCAATGAGGATTCATTGTCACTATGTTGCATGAAATCAGGGTTCTTTACAGAAAATTTGAAGGGAGAACCGTGAACATAAGATTCCTCCAAATAAGCACTAGGTAAGGATTGATAGATGTCGATAACTTCAGAAATGTTGGACGGATCCCGGAGAAGAATTGTGGCCTTCATTTCTTTTAACATCACCTCGCACCGTGCGAAATCAATAATTTTACTCGACTCATGCTCATCGTAAGAATACCTTGTGAAATAATAGGTTGTTGCGAATTGAGTCAGTTTTGTTTCAGAGGTGCGCTTTATGTCAGCGAGGATTTGATCAATGTCCTCTACCTTTACGATAAAATCATGTGGATGATCTGAATCGATTGGATTGGAGGTATTGATTCCCAAATCAGCGTAAAAAGTAGTTCCAGAAAATATCAGTTTAAGGAACGTATTCGTTTGACCATAACGCTCAGAAATTTTACTAAAAACAAACTCGTTGATGGTGTTGTATTCATTTTCGGTAAACATCACTTCCGTTAACAAGGGATAGCTCGGTTGGTTATCATTGATCGCAAACAGTTTTTCTCCGATGA
>JBILBT010000206.1:0-5655 GCA_044353545.1 Crocinitomicaceae bacterium
TCTAATCTTGGATCTGTATTGCACAAATGTTTTGAAAATTTACCAGGCATTGAAGTCACTCCAGAAGGCCGATTTGTTAAGGGGCTTCGCACTCAGCGACCACAAAAGCCAACAAAGAGCGGAGGAGTTGGATTTTTAGTGCCCGAAGAATTGACCCATCGACTTTGGTTTCCAGACATCTCCTTGCAAGACAGAAGTGAGTTGGTGGATGCGAACTTGTTGACGGATGAACAACGCTTTGGAAATCAATTTCACGCCGTGATGGCAGAGTTGAATGCTGCGGATGAAATCGAAGCTGCCCTTCAACGCATGATGGCTGAAGGCGCGTTGGAAATTGGGTTTGTAGATCAACTGAAAGAGAAGGCCAAGCAAATTTTTAGCCATCCAACATATTCTTCACTGTTTTCGGATGCCACGCGCATCTTGAGTGAGCGATCCATTATTTTGGATGAACAAAATACGGTTCGACCGGATAAAATCATTTGCAAGGCGACAGAAACCATTGTGATTGATTACAAAACGGGAGCGAACACACCAAAACACATTGAGCAAATGCAACGCTACGTCGAAACCTTGCGCGCGATGGACATGCCTGATGTTCGTGGGTTCATTTATTACACCTCAAAAAATGAGCTTCAGCCCCTTATTTTGTAAGCGATTATTCTGAGAAAATGGAGTCGATTAATGCGTCGTCAACGAATTGAGGGATGGTTACTTTCAAGCGTGGCTCAGCCTCCATGGCTCGTTTAATGGCAAATACTGCACCTTCGTTTCGTGCCCAGCTGCGGCGAGAAATCCCGTTGTTGACATCCCAGTGAAGCATCATCTTCAAGCGACGATCGGCCTCTATAGAACCATCAAGCAACATCCCGAATCCACCATTCATAACTTCGCCCCAGCCAACGCCACCACCATTGTGGATAGACACCCAGGTTGCACCTCTAAAACTATCTCCAATGACATTTTGAATGGCCATGTCCGCTGTAAAACGGGAGCCGTCATAAATGTTCGACGTTTCACGATAAGGTGAATCCGTTCCTGATACATCGTGGTGATCACGGCCCAAAATGACAGGCCCAATTTCTCCATTTGCAATGGCCTTATTGAAGGCTTCAGCAATGAGCATGCGTCCTTCAGCATCCGCATAAAGAATGCGCGCTTGAGAACCAACGACCAATTTATTCTGCTGAGCACCTTTGATCCATTGAATGTTGTCCGCCATCTGTTGCTGAATTTCTTCAGGGCTTCGCAACATCATTTCTTCCAATACGTGACAAGCAATCTCATCCGTTTTTTGCAAATCTTCAGGTTTCCCAGAGGCACAAACCCAACGGAAAGGCCCGAAACCATAGTCGAAGCACATGGGACCGAGTATATCTTGCACGTATGATGGATATTTAAAATCAATGCCGTTGTTCGCCATGATGTCTGCCCCGGCGCGAGATGCTTCCAGCAAGAAGGCATTTCCATAATCGAAGAAATAGGTTCCTTTCGCGGCGTGTGCATTGATCGCTGCAGCATGACGACGAAGCGTCTCTTGCACTTTTACATGAAATAACTCCGGCTCTTCCGCCATCATTCGATTTGATTCTTCCAAACTTTGACCAACCGGATAATATCCTCCGGCCCATGGGTTATGTAGGGATGTTTGGTCCGATCCAAGTTCAACGAAAACACCTTCCGCGTTGAATTTCTCCCACACATCGACGATGTTACCTACGTAGGCTATAGAAACAACTTCTTTCTTGTTTTTTGCATCAAGAACACGTGTGCACAAGGCATTTAAATCATCAATCACTTCATCGACCCATCCTTGAGAATGTCTTGTGTGAACAGCTTTCGCATTCACCTCTGCAGTTACAGAAATGCAGCCTGCAATGTTTCCTGCTTTTGGTTGAGCACCAGACATTCCTCCGAGTCCTGCAGTAACAAATAGTTTTCCAGCAATTCCCTCATTGTTTTTTGAAATCCGTCGTGCAGCATTCAGTACCGTAATCGTTGTTCCATGTACAATGCCTTGAGGTCCAATGTACATGTAAGAACCTGCCGTCATTTGACCATATTGCGTTACGCCCAAAGCGTTGAAGCGTTCCCAATCGTCCGGCTTCGAATAATTTGGAATCATCATTCCGTTTGTAACGACCACTCTTGGTGCTTCTTTATGCGATGGAAACAATCCCATAGGATGTCCACTGTACATGGCCAAGGTTTGTTCATCTGTCATCTCAGAAAGGTACTTCATCGTCAAACGGTACTGCACCCAATTTTGGAAAACCGCTCCATTTCCACCGTAGGTAATGAGTTCGTGCGGATGCTGTGCTACGGCGTGGTCGAGATTGTTTTGAATCATCAACATGATGGCTTTCGCCTGTTCACATTTTCCAGGATAATCAGAAATTGGTCGAGCATACATGGAGTACTCGGGACGATAACGGTGCATATAAATACGTCCGTATCGATTCAACTCATCCAAGAAATCTTCAATCAATTCCGCGTGCTGATCTTTGGGGAAATAACGCAATGCATTGCGCAGAGCGAGTTTCTTTTCCTCAGGACTTAAGATATCCTTGCGTTTTGGCGCGTGGTTGATTTGCGGATCAAACGGTTTTTTTGCTGGAATAGCAGCCGGTATGCCGTTTTGAATGTCATGTTGGAATTCCTCGATCGTCATTTCGTTGGTGATTTTGCACAAAAATACACCGAAAAACGAAATAGCGGACTGCTTTTAGAAACTACCTCAATACATTCACGAAGCCATTGAACTCGTGCTGATCATCGTTTTGTACATCTCGAGCGCGGACAATCCACGTATAGGTTCCTTGTTGAACAGGATTACCTCCATACGTACCATCCCAAAGTGCTTCAGGATCATGCGATTCCCAAATCATTTCACCCCATCGATTGAAAATGTAGAGGTCAAAATCAAAGATGTCGATGCCTTCAATGTGAATTCCCCACGATTGGTTGTGTTCATCGTTGTCCGGCGTAAACGTGTTTGGCGCATAGATCAAGACCTCTGGGAAAACAACGATTTTCGCAGAGGTGGTATCAATACAATTGTATTCAGAAGTAGCGATCAAGGTCACAAGGTATTCACCCGTTTGACCATCAGGGAACATCGTCGTTACATTTTCTTGCTGCGAATACGAAGGTGTTCCACTTTCAATGAACCATTGGTAATAATCTGCATTCAAGGAATAATTGGTCAGCATCACCTGCGTGTTGAACATGTACACAGGATTTGGACTATACCTCAAGTCTGCAAATGGTTTTGGATACACCGTCAAGAAGTCATAAAACGTTGTCGAATCGATACATCCTTGAGGAGAAACAACCACCAATTGTACATCGTAATTTCCAGCATATAATGGATCTAATGTGATCTCGGATACATCTCCAAACGTTTGACCATTGGATGTTACCCACCACACAGAATCTACCATTGCAGGATCAGTTGTATTCACTACTGTAAAGATGGCAGGTTCACACAAATCATTTGGATCCGCTAAAATCTGAGGCAAAGGAAGAGGCGCAACCGTAACAGTGGTATTCAATACCAAAGGTGTAGATTCACACTGATCTGTTATTGTCACAGTGTAAATGGTCGTTACGGGTGGGTTTGCTGTTGTCGTACTTGAAGTTCCTGATGAGGTGGAGCCATTGCTCCAAGCAAAGTCGAAAGGAACACCAATTCCATCTGCTGCAGTCGCCGTCAATGTTGTTGGGTAACCCGGACAAATCGTCACATCTGGGCTGATCGTTCCACTGATTGGTGGACGAACGCTTACGACAATCGATTCTGGAGTTGAAATACATCCAAGTTCATTTTCCGCGTAGACCGTATAGGTGGTATTTGCCAAGGGGTTAACATCTTGGGAAGCCGCCAAATCTGTGGTATGATCCCAGTGGTACAAGTAACTTGTTCCACCTATCGCAGAAGCCGTCATTGTTGCCGTTCCATTCTGACAAATCAAGGTATCATTGCTCACTGAGATAATCACTGGAGGTGGAGCAACAATCGTTACGTTCGAACAGGTTTGACATCCAAAGATGTTTCGTGAACAGACATTGTACGTTCCTGTAGGGAAAATGACTGCGAATGAGTCGACCTGCCACGTTACGCCAGCATCAAACGAATATTCAACTGCCGTAGGGCTATTGATGTGAATTTCACCATCCGAAAGTCCAGCACAACTTGGTGGAACGCTCGATGTTGTTTGCGTGATAGTGGATACGAGCACGTTGACCGTATCGCGAACAATCCCACAAATCGTGTTGCTTTCGCGCAGAATGAATTGATAAAGACCTGGTTGGTTCACCATGACACTAGGCGTCAAGGTATTAAAACTTGGAGTAAATGTTACCGTTGGTGTAGGCGAGATCCCTGTGGCGAGGTATTGCCATGAAGGCGAATTCGTTGCTGAACTGATGGTTCCATTTAAAAGTATCGGTTGACCAAGACAAACGGTGGCATCAATACCCGCGTTTGGCGTTGGCGGCGGGACAACTGTGATCGTAAACGTAGCTGTAGCATTGAATGCAGATGAGCTCACCGTTGCAGGTTGGAATACTTGAACGTTGTAGGTTGTTGTTACCGTAGGATTCACCGTGACATTGGTTCCACCCGTTGGATTCGAAACTCCCGTAGTCGGCGACCATGTAAATTGCGGAGCTGTCAAGCCAGGAGTTGAAATCGTCACATTGGCACTATTTCCCTGACAAATTGTTTGGTCTGGCGCGGCTACACCACAGGCAACATTTGCCGTTCCAAAGAAGTTCATGTTCACATTTTGTGAAGTTCCGCTGTAGTTTGAAAGACACAAGAGATAGGATTGTCCTGCAGTAACAGGCAAAGGATTTTGATAACTTGAAGGTGATCCATTTGGTGGAAGCTGTCCAGCAGGCGCCATTCCCGTATTTCCGTTGCAGGTGCCATTCCAGTTGCATGCCACAGGAGCTAATGTGTTTCCATTGATTCCCGCACAAGCTTGGGCGATAGAAGCGTTTGGCATTTGCCACATGATCCAGTCGAAACAACCACCACTTGGACCGATGATTGACCATGCGAGCGTTCCTGTTGAAATGACATTGATTGAAATAAATGTTGAACTCGTTTCCCCGCTCAACAAACAACCAGCGTTAAATCCAGCTGGATTTGAAGAGGGGTTAGAAATACTCCCAGAGCTAAAGTCAACGACATTGCTGCCTGGGTTGTTTGGAGCAATAGGAAAAGATGGCGTTGTACATCCTGGGACCGCTTCCGAACAGTCATTTGGTTGAGCAAACGATTGGAAATGAAGGGCAATAAGAAGAAAGAGGAAGATGTGCTTCATGCTGCTTATTTAATGCAATCAACAAATGGAAACGGCTTCACTTGATCCACGCCATGCACACCAACTTGCACACAACGCACCTTATCTGAATATCCGATGAACCAAGAAGTAAATTGTTCTTCTGTCAATGTTTCCGTTGATTTTGTGAGGATAAATGCACGCTGCGTGTTGTAGTCCAAACGGCACACTTTGATGTAAGGATTGGCGCGCATCTCTGTTTCAAGTGCACGCATGTCAGCATCGTTTTGCACCTCAATCATGCATTGACCGAAGTAAGTCACTTCGTTATTTGTTACGGTAGATGTTTGAGACCAGCTTGTGA
>JBILBT010000207.1:0-5653 GCA_044353545.1 Crocinitomicaceae bacterium
TAATCGAATACATGGTGGACTTGGATTCAGATCACCTAAAAAGTTCCTGGAATCTATCGGTGTCCAAATAGATAGTCGATGGGGAAATTAAATTAAAACTAGTGTCCAATTAATTGCGTTTAAGACAATAATCTAAATTATCAAGTTCCTGGCGTTTCGTAAGTAAATTATGCTCCCAATTCACAAATGATTCACCAACCACTGAATATTGCGCAATAAGCATTGAGGAGAACGATATAGTATAAATTGAAAAAAATAACTTCATAACTCTACAAATTAATGTTGTGGTTACATTCTAATTTAAAGATCTTGTTTAGACAAACAAATCCGATCACTCCCCTATAAATGTTCTGTGAAACCGAAAAATAGATTACAGATTTTCACATCTCAGTTAATTTTGATCATCTAAAAAACTGATTACAAAGTAAAAAATAACAAATCAAAAAACGGTAAATGATTATTTCTAAGCATAGACTGATATTATGCAACACTGAGCTTTACACATTTTATTAGAAACTACCGAAAAAGTCCACTTTAGTTTGAATATGTTCCTCCATATCAAACAAAAACCCTAATTTTTTGTGTCCGCTACACTAATAACATTCATATATTCCTTAGTAACAGGATTAATCTCAGAATACCATATTGTAATTACCCGAACGATGCTATTTGTGTGTGCATCGTATATGTAAAGATTTTCCGAGTTACTATTGATTTCAACATTAGTTCCAAGATACTTTAAGTAATAGTGATCGGAATTGTACATTGAAAAATCCTGTTTTACCCACTCATCAAATGAACTTCCAGTCGTATCATTTATCTTGACCCTCAGTGTGCCAATATTCGGTGATAACCGAGAATACTGATACTTAACAGTTGAATCAGAAATAAAATTTTTCAGCAAACCATTAACGAGATGTGCATCATTATCACCCGTCTTAAACTCATTATTAATTTGGTTTGCATACAGATGATCTTCTATCCTTTGGATGAACCACAAGGAATCTGACTGAGCCAATGTTGTATTGAAAATGGAGAAAAAAGAAATGAAAAAGAGATTCTTCATAAGTCTGGATTTAATATAGATTATGACAATTTAGGACTTAAATAAAACTATCTAATTGTGCTCGTTGCTTCCAATATCATTACTAAGTAAAACAACGTCACGATTAACAACTGTTCCTGAAACCGTACCGTCTTCATTATACCAATATGAAATAAAGTAAGGTTTATTTTCTTTGGCAGTTAGAGTATTTTTATCAATTACAAAATGTTCAGTGTAATATTCTCTTGACCCTGGATCATACCGGGAAGCAGAAAAGGTAACAATACCATTTATTCAAGTATAATTTCTGATTGAATCATAAACCAAAGTACCTGTATAATCTTCGCTAACATCATAATCATTTTTCAAAACCTTATGTTCAAGGTCGAATGTGATACGATTATCCCCTAATCCAATACCTGTAAATTCAAAATCAGGTGCTGTTAGAATGTCTAAATTAAAATATTCTCTGCCTGAACAAGAAAAAGTAGTGTAAACTTGGAATTTGAAAGTAATTAATTGTGCTTGAACATTATCAGCCAGGCCAATTGCTATGAGAAAGAGTAATTTTTTCATTTTGTTAGGTTTTTGAGATTATACTCACACAACCTTAGAACGAAATAAAAATAACATGATGGTCACTCTTTTAATTTGAAACATAGTCCTATGAGACAACTCCTACAACATTATAAAATGTATTCGTTGTCGACTTTTTAATACAACAACTTATTTGACCAGGCCGGCCAGATTCATGTTCAAAATTAAAAGAGAATTGTCTTATGCAAGTATGAAGTATGTCAGTACTCCTAGTTCAAAATCTTAACGCTATGTTTTGGGGGTGGCGGTTTGATCGCCTCAATCTAATCAATGAAATAATCTGAATGAAATGGGCAGATAAACTATCTGCCTATTTTGTTTATTTCAACGTAGTTTTATTTTTTTTCAATAAAGACTCTCTAATATTAGCTAACTCAGCTTCCAAAACAATGTCTTAAACGCAATTAATTGGACACTAGTTTTAATTTAATTTCCCCATCGACTATCTATTTGAACACCGATAGATTCCAGGAACTTTTTAGGTGATCTGAATCCAAGTCCACCATGTATTCGATTAAAATTATAAAAGTTTTTCTATCTGGCCATTGCATCCTTAAAATCGGCGATATTTTCAAATTCAAATCTTTGACAAACAGCACTTTACATAATTGAATGATAGGATTCAATATGAGCATTTTGTTCAGGTAGAAACATAATAATAACTGCTTCTTGACAAACCAACGTGCTTCAATATGGATGCTTTTGGAAACCCTTTTTCTAAGAACTCATATACCACCATGATTTTCATTTCTTTTGAAATTGACTTTTTTTAAAATGGTATCCTTCACTTGTAAAGCCAGCTCCTTGTCAGCAACAATACGCTTTAATGCTTGATTTTCAAGACGTAGCTCCTTCAGCTCTCGCTCCATAGCTGTTGATAATCTTGTTGTTAAACCTTCTTTGCCAAGTTGTTGGAATTTATCTTTCCATTTGTAAATACTTACGGTTGAAACTCCATACTCTCTCGAGGCCTCACTTACTCCATGCTCATCGGAAAATAAAACTATTTCTCTTTTTCGTCTACCGACCAATTTCTTCGATGTTTTGACATACACAAATCTAATTAATGTTAACTTAGTTTTGTGTCCAAGATTTAATTGAGCTATTAGGAATAACCTATGAAAAAGTTGATTATCTTAATTTTATTTTCATTTATTCAAATCATAATCTATTCTCAGGTTGATTCAATTTTAATAGACAGATATAATAAAATGAGAATTCTAAGTCTCACCGCAGATACTTCAGAGCTTCAAGATTTGAAGTTTATACCTTCAGATTATGATGATGAAGACACTACCCAACTATTTGAGCAAAAGATGAAACTTAAGTATGGATGCAATGTTGAGTTCTATGGAACTATAAGCGACTCTACAGGAAGAGATGCTTGGGTTAATTTAACTCCAATTAATTACCAATATTCAAACGGTGCAATAATACCACTGTCTGTGGCAGAAAAACTATATAACGAAGGCAAATTGAATAAAGAATTAAATGAGTATGTTGAAGTTTTGGAGCTAATTGATGAATACTCAAAAAGAAAGGATTAACCCCGTATGTTGCTAATGCGTGAATTTTCACAAGAGCAAAGGGCTTCCTCAACAAGGCATAAAAAGAAAGCTAATCTACTTATGAGATGAAGTGTATTCTTGGCGAGTGAGTAAATTGTCATGATGAATAAATGAGAACTCCTGGTGATCCAAAACACAGGTAATCACCAATCGGCGATCGCAGCATAAGGAGACAAACTCATGCCCTGATTCGTGACAATTTTCAACTCATCGTTGCTCTCCATGTACATGGTTGGCGTGGTATTCTATTGCCTTTAATTCATTGTATGTTTATACAACAAATAGGCGCTTTTATGGGCCAAATGACAGTTATTTCAAAAAATAACAGTTTTCCCAAAATCTAGATTTCCGATAAATCACCCTAAAAGCTCATTTTTGGGCCGAATTACCCACTACAACAATTCGAAAAAAAGCGGAGAAAACCGGAAGAATTCGAATAAATGCGGATAATTCCGTTTAAAGTCGAATTAATCCGTATGAATGTCGATAATAGGTTATTTTTGGAAATAACAGGCCAAAATGTATGTAATCAGCGCGTTTATTTTAAAAAATAATACATGCAGTTTGCTTATGGTCACATATCGATTGCACAAGAAAAAAATCATTCAGAGATTGATCAGCGGGCAATCTTCACACATAAATAAATCTAGAGTTTCACGATTGCCGTCCCCTTCTTTTATAACCGTATGAATTGCTTTAATTCGATGTTGTCTATTCTTTTTCTTGCCGTCGCTCATTTTTTTGAGCGAAGTTGATATCATGAAAAGTGGCAAAATGACCTCCGGAATAAGCAGAAGAGCGAAGACCGCTTTACCTTTTCTTCAACCCATTAACTACAGGATTAAATGCTTCATAAAACGGAGCCAAGTTTTTAATGAAAAATGTCTTTATCGTTTCAAGGTCATTGTCAATATAGAAATTGACATTATCCAATTGATATTTAATTCTGCTCATTTTTGAATCACTCATTACTTCCCAAAGTAAGGGAGAGCCAAATCTTTCTTCAATCTCAGATTTATGTTTTTCTATTGAATTGAACAGTCGTTTATTATCTTCTTTAGATGCCCTATTAATTGAAAATTCAATGGCTGCATAAGTTTTTGTAATTAAGAATGTATATGACAAGCCACTTATACCTGCGCCAGCAATTAACCAATGATCTTTTGAAGGACTAACACGTTGAAAAAGAATTGGGTGATTAAGTTCTGCGAGAAGGTCACCCCAGAACTTTCTTCTTCGTGAAAATCTTTCGACACCGTCTCCTGCTAATTCAGAATTATATTTGATAATGAGTTCATCTTCCAATTCAAATACAGAAAGCATCTTTTTTAGGTATGAAAACTTTGAGTTGCTATCAATATTGGATTCAATAAAATAACCATTGATTAATTCTTGAGGTGATCTAAAATCGCTTTGATTCTTGGTTACTTTTATTATTAGGGAGTTTTCTAATAATAATTCGGCGTTCTTTTCATATAACGCTCGTAATACATAAAAATACATTTGAGCGACTGCTGACTCTTCCACCTTTGTATTTTCAAAAATGAAATACTCTAATTTTTTATTTATTGGCGGTTCAGCATCAAATATATTTTGTTCGGAATCTGTTTCAATTAGTGGAAGTGCAACATCAGGGAATTGCCATATTTGCAGAAATCTATCATAAATTATTTCAAAACGCTCGTTATATTTTTCTATGTTCCAGCAATCTTGTTTTTTTAAATAATCATTTAACCACAGTCGAGAAAAAGCATATCCTTGCTCTTTGCCATCGGTGTTCATGTTTCTTTTATTTATGAATGGCAAATTACTTAACGCACCGTTATTACCAGACAAGGTGAGATTTGCTATGGTATTTAATTTGAAATCCTTGAACTCGCTAAATTCAGAATTGGATAAATCAATTAACCACTTATTGTCCGGATTGCGAGGGAATATGTGTTCAATGGTAATTAACTCACTTGCTGTATTGACATGTTCTCTGTTGTTATGATTTTCTAATAGTTCAAAGAAGTAACTTCTGTTTTTAGATTGTGTATTGTATAAATCTTTATCGTGAAGTGCGGAACGTACTTCTTGGTCATTCGGGAACTTAACACTTCCTCTTTTCTTTAATAATGCAACGCACAAGGATTCAAAATAATCTTCTTGGTCAATTTCACTGTATAAGGTCATGAAAATTTTATTCAATGCAGCGGTAGGTAATCCAACAATGAATCTTCTCCACGTAAAACTTTGAATTAATTTGAGTGTTTTGATTAGAGTTGGTTGGTCAATTACACCGTTTTCACAATCTTCAAATACTTGAAGTAAGAATGGGAATGCTACATTGATTTCTAATCTGGAAATGTACTCTAACTCTCTTCTCAATTCATTATCGGTAATAACTTGGGGATTGATGAGTTTTCTGTAATGAACAGAAAGTGCTTTAATATTTTCTAAT
>JBILBT010000208.1:0-5644 GCA_044353545.1 Crocinitomicaceae bacterium
CCGTCAGCTGACGGATATGAGCCCGACGAGCTACCAACTGCTCCACCCCGCAATATATCTTTATTGCCTATTTCAAATTATTCTCGAACCTGCGTCCGTCAGCTGACGGATATGAGCCCGACGAGCGACTCCGGAAATTAGAGACTCCACTCAGCACTATATTCTATTGAAACAATAAATTCAAATGCAGTGCAAAGCTACGCATTCATTGTTCAAAAAACAAATTTACTTTGAAATGCCCGAAACAATTAATCGTTGTGTTGCTCCTCAACATGCTTTTCGGTTGAATTCTTTACAACATCTCCGCGCAATTCGGGACGGCGGATTTTACCGCCTGTATTGCCAACAATCATCATTAATCCAAAGGTAGTAGCCGCCAAAGATAATACAGCACTTTTCATGAGACCTTGTTTTGAATGTTTCGTTTCATTTGAACCCTTGGAGCGCCACATCACAATGAGTAAAATCAGCGCAGCAATCGCCAAAGCTATCATCAAGATAAGTCCTGTTTCCGCCAGCTCCTCGTGCTCATGAATCATGTCATGCGAAGAATCTTTAAATTGTTCGGCTACTTCTTCAGCACCTTCACCTGTAAAATAGGTCGGTAAGGTAACAATACCAGTCGCGATAAATGTGATTAAGCCCGTTTTTTCTAGGGTGTTGTTTCGACGAAACATTCCAATCCCGAAAATAACTGCTCCAATGAATACTCCGATAATAGGTGCATGATTGAGAATTAAATGCATGTGTCCTGCGTTCATAAGATTTAGTTTTCAGCGAATGTATCGTTTTATTCTAAATGGCAAAATGATTTATGTCAGCATTTATTCATCTGGATGTAATAAGAGGCTTGTAATGTAACTAGGTTCTTCAAAGTGCAAGAAAAGCAGAGATTGGATTACATAACAAGTATTAATTTCCTAAAAACATTAAATAAATTAAAGTTTTAGGAATTTCAATACCTTTGTACAAAGCAAACAAAACTAGCGCATTACGAAAGTGACGGCGCTTTTTCTTTTTACCCCTCGCTCTCACTCTTGTGTTTGCGCTTTACTCTCAGAATGAGAAGTAGAACAAAAACAAAAAAGTGTTAAACTACCTCTTCCAAGACATCGCATATAAATCCTGAATAACCTTAACTTAGCAACTAAAAAGGTACGTTCAATGCTCAGAATTTTCAAACCAACATCACTTCGGGGAAATCTTCAACGCAACACGTATTTTGAAGGATGGTTTCAAAAGGTTTATTCGAAGGAATATAAAGCATCCTTTGTGATTATTTATGGCTACGCTACCCAAAACACTGAAGATAAATTTGGATTCATTCAGATTCTCTTTCCCAATAAAGCAACAGAAATCATCTATTTTAATAAAAATGAGTTTTCATGCGATCCCGACCGACACATTGTTCGCATGGGCGAAAACCTATTGACCACTGAGCTCATTCAAATCAATACAAAAGACCTTAACATTCATTTGAAATTGCTGAACAACCACGTATCATCGACATTCAAAAATTCAATGGGTTACAGTTATTTCCTCCCTAATCTCCCCTGCTATCATGCTGTTTTGAATACAGGACATCGCGTGACGGGTGAAATAAAACAAAAGAATGATCGCTTCATCTTTGAGAACGAACCGGGGTACCTTGAAAAGAATTGGGGAAGCTCTTTTCCTAAAACGTATTACTGGCTGCATGCAGTGGATCCGAATGATCCGAAGGTTAGTTTTCTGTTTTCAATAGCCGAAATTGAATTTATCGGTAAAAAATTTATCCGACATGTTGGTCATGTTCATTTTGATGAAAAACAGCTTGATTTTCGCTCTTTAAAAAATGTGGCTGTTTCTTTTCAACGTTCCAGTAAAGATGAACATGAGATTCGACTTACCAGTAAGACCTTACAGATGGAGATCTCAATAAGGCATAGAAGCAATGTGCAATTCAAGGGACCTTTCAACGGAACATTATCAAGAGATATCATTCATTTTCCTGATGCAATCATCCAAATTCGACTTTCCGAAAATAATAAAGTCCGAATGTTACATCTCATTGGGAACTTTGAGAATTTAGGCTCATTTTAATTTTTTTGGTTTGTTGAATGATAAAAGTATGTGAGAAGAATCGGATTTTTCACTTCCGATGAACTACTTTAACAACCGATTTCATTGAATAATTTTTGAATAGTTGTTGAATGGATTCTCATTCGTTTGAACGAACTTTATTGAATCCTTAAAAATGAGACAAACAAGATGAGCAGAATATTCCTATTGATTTTGACATTCATTCCAATGCTAAGTATTGGGCAGAATTACACCTCTTATTTTACGGGCAATCCTACAGATGTTGTTTCAGCCCCAAGTGGTGGCTTATGTTTAATGGGGGGCGCATCTGAGGACGACAATGCCATGAAATGGTTTTTACAGCAAGCCAATGGAGGGGATGTTTTGATTTTAAGAACATCGGGTTCTGATGGGTACAATTCCTATTTCTATTCTGGTTTGGGAATAACCGTTAATTCGGTTGAAACGATCGTTTGCAACAATGCATCTGCGAGCAGTGATCCTTACATTCTTCAAAAAATACAACAAGCTGAAGCGATCTGGTTTGCCGGTGGAAATCAATGGACTTATGTTTCGTACTGGAGGAATACGCCGATCGAAGAACAGATCAATCAGGCAGTCACTCAACGGAATAGTGTGATCGGAGGAACGAGTGCAGGAATGGCCATTCAAGGAAAATATTATTTTTCTGCCCAAAATGGAACAGTCACTTCTTCAGCAGCACTGGGAAATCCATTTAACAGTCAAATGACCGTTGATTCCACTCACTTTATTGAAAATTCAGTATTAAGCAATGTCATCACGGACACACATTTTGATAATCCTGATCGAAAAGGCAGGTTGATGACATTTTTGGCAAGGATAAGTGCTGATTATGGTCAATTTGCAAAAGCAATCGCTTGTGATGAATATACAGCCGTTTGCATCGATACAAATGGTATTGCCAGAGTTTTCGGTGGATCTCCTGCCTATGACGATAATGCGTACTTTATTCAATCCAATTGTGAATTGGAGAGTCCTCTTCCTGAAAATTGCACACCTGGAATTCCGTTAACGTGGGATTTAGGAGGTTTAGCGCTAAAAGTCTATCAAATAAAGGGGGATGCAGCGGGAACAAAAACTTTTAATTTAAATGATTGGCAAACTGGAGTTGGTGGAACTTGGTATAACTGGAGTTCTTCAAATGGCGTTTTTAGCCAAGAAACGGGTGCTGCATTGAATTGCAATGGTGCTTCTACTGATGAATTGACAGATGATTTTGCGGTGAACATTTACCCCATTCCTTTTACAAGTTATCTCAATATTCAAATCAATCAAGCCATCGAGGAATATCAATTAGTCAACATATTTGGTCAAGTTGTTTGGAAAGGGGAGCGCATCGACACCTACGATTTTTCGCATTTGCCCTCTGGATTTTATGTGCTAAAAATGCAAAGCGGTAAGGTCATTCATTTAAGGCGCGTGGTAAAAAGTTAAACTGGTTTTATCTTCTAAAATCGTCGATCAATACGTCTTGTAGAGACAAAGGGCTTTATTCAGAATGCGTATCCATTAGTCCGCTTGGGTTGGTGTTTTTTTTTGATAAAGGTCTTCCCTTCCTCTACCCAAAGTAGGTGTGAATATTCGATGTTCAGTTCTACGAAAAGGAAAGGCGCATTATGAAAGTGAAGGCGCTTTTTCTTTATTAGCTCGCTCTCATTCTGCTTCTCCACAAAGAAAATCTAGTCATCGACATAGAAATCTGTTGCCAGAAGAAATAAAATTGCACCCAATTTTATCATATTGGAGTATACTATCTGCACAGTGTAGATTGAAAATGTCACTACAACTTTAATTTCATTTTCTTCTTGTCAAGTAATTGGGGTTTAGTAGAGTTAAAGTTTAAATCGAGCTTAGAATTCGACTTTATTGTATAAACTTGTGAAAAATAATAAGCAACCATGTCAAGCGGATTAATTGAATACGGTAAAAAAGGAAATAGTCGAGAGATCAGGGAAATCATATCCCATATTTTCGATAGAAATAATGAATTGAATGCAAATGGGCAAAGTGGAACCCCAATTTGTATTTGGGGAACACACGGGTTGGGGAAAACTCAGCTCGTTAAAGATTTTGCAAAGGAAAGAAACTGGAAGTTTAGCTATATCGCGCCGGCTCAATTTGAGGAAATGGGTGATCTACATGGGATGCCAAACGTAATAGACCCGGACCCAACTGTGGCAGGGGATGAATTCACTGTTTATAGTCCTCCTGAATGGGTTCCAAAAGAAGAGGGTCCAGGCATACTTCTTTTAGACGACATAAACCGAGCTGACGATCGTATATTGCGTGGTTGCATGCAATTACTGCAAAACTTTGAATTGTCGTCTTGGAAGCTCCCTCCGAAATGGCAAATTGTTGTCACTGCAAATCCTGAGGGCGGAGATTATTCCGTTACGCCAATGGATGGCGCAATGATTACCAGAATGTTGCATGTAACTTTAAAGTTCGATGCTAAAATTTGGGCAGAATGGGCGGAAAAAGCAAGTGTTGATCCACGAGGAATTGCATTTGTTTTAACCTATCCTGAATTAATAAATGATGAAAGAACGACACCAAGAAGTTTAAGTCATTTTTTCTCGCAAATACAAAATTTACCAGATCTAAAAGCAAAACTTCCAATTGTAGAGGCTCTTGCACTTAGTTCGCTGGACGATATTACTTGCTCATCATTTATCAGTTTCATCAATGATGACCTAAGTGAATTATTGGATCCAAGTGAAATTTTAAATGCTGAGAATTTTGAGAATATAAAGAAGAAAATTATTGATTTATCAAAAGATTCAAGCGGGGTTAAGAGACTTGATAGATTATCTACAATTTGTACGCGCCTATATTTAAAGTTGATGTCAGAAGACTATTCAGCTGAGAATGGTCACAAGGAGAATCTTATACAATTTTTACAGATGGAAGAAATTCCAAATGATTTACTTATGAGTTTATATTTAGACTTAAGTAAAAGCGGAAATAACCAAATCAAGGAAATGATCCGAGATAAAACCTTGGCCACAAAATTATTAATAAGCATTTAAATAGTATAAAATGGAACTTTCGAAAGAAGACAAAAAATCCTGTCAACAAATTAAAAAGTTAATTCAGTCACGCGATTTTACTCAAATAGAGCAGGGAATAGAGCAGGCAAAATTAACTGCCAGCGTCGCAATTTTTGATGAACTGCTTGGGGATGTAAAGTATGGTAACACCCTATTCTCCAATCATTGGACAGGATCTGGTCCTGATGAGTATTATTATTCATTAGCCATTCAAGGCCTTTTAAATTTTGCTCCAACTGGATCAAAAGGCCAATTCATGCGCGATTCTATTGAAACACTTTCTTTGAAAGGGTTGATTTACAGCAACTATAATAGACAAACAACCAGAATTTATGCATCCTATCTCACTAACTTCTTAAATCTTAAAAGTCTTGATTTGCAGTCTTTTTATGAAATAATTGGTTTTGAGGAGATTTTTCATCTGAATATTGAATCGTTGTCGATTAGGGATGTTGAAAGTGTCAATCATATTACGGGAGATTATTCGAAAG
>JBILBT010000030.1:0-17338 GCA_044353545.1 Crocinitomicaceae bacterium
CTTCAATATTGTCAAAATTAGGGTCATTCAAACGAATACGTGTTTTTGGATCGCTATTTCCTTTCCCATCATTATTGCCATTGTCCGGACCAAACTTCCCTCCACGGCCGCCACCTTCACCACCGCCTTCACCACCTGTAGCGAATGGATCATCATTCTGTGAAGTGGTTGTAGCCGTATTCGTATGGTTGTTCGCGTTGGTTTTGTTCGACTCTCCAGTATTTGAAGATGATTTAGAATTCTTTTTTTGTGTAAGAATCTTTTCCGTCTGTGGTGTTACCTCGTGAATCGGGTCATTTGAAGGAGTTCCTCCTCCAGCGCCGCCCGTTTCTATCTTGAGGTCTTTGATTTCCAAGTCTGTTAAGGACGTGGTTGTGTTCATTGGGATTTCACGCGGTGGTGGATCTGCCATTTCAAAAGTGAAAATGAACAAGATAAGAAGTGCCAAAAGAACACAACCTACAGCTACCGCAATACCGGTATTTCGGTGTTTCGGCAATACAACAGGTGGAATAGATGCAGCACTCATAATCTAGCTTATTTTTCGTACGACAAAACAGGGTCCCAAGCATTGGCTTGAGCAAGCGCTAAAACTTGAAATACAGCTTCATAACTTGCATCCTTGTGACCAGCGATTTTCAACTTAGATTTACCCGATTCTTGCACTGCTTGCGCAGCAAGTTCCTTGATTTCATCAAAAGACATCGGCTTTTTCATGTCCCCGCCAGGCATAACAACGTATTCGTTGTTTTCCGTTACAATTACGGTAGCTGGAACGGGGTCAGTAGAGGTAGGAAGTTCTTCTTTCGCTTCAGGAAGATCAATAGGGGTTTGATTGTTCGACATCAAGCTCATGATGATGAAGAAAATCAGCAAAAGGAAAACGAGATCGGTCATGGATGCCATGCCGCCCTCTACCTTTACTTTATTTCTTGAACTAAAATCCATGTTCTTCCTTATTTCTGTGGTTGATTCAATACATCCATGAATTCAAGAGCTGCATTCTCCATTTGGTATACTACCTTTCCAATTTTTCCAATCAAGAAGTTGTAGCCCATGAATGCGATAATCCCAACGATTAGTCCTTCAACAGTTGTAATCATTGCCGTCATGATTCCTGGTGCGATGATTTTCAATTCCAATGAAGTCGCATTTTGAAGGTCGATGAAAACCACAACCATTCCTACAACTGTTCCAAGGAAACCAATCATTGGGGCTGCACCTGAAGCTGTAGCCAAGAAATTCAAGCGTTGTTCCAAACGAAGAATCTCAAACTTCCCGGTATTTTCAATCGTTGCAGCGATGCTTTCATTTTTCGCAGCACCAATACGCTCAATTCCTTTCAGCAACATACGCGCGATTGGACTTGTAGAGTTTTTACACATGTCCTTCGCTTCATTGATTTTCCCTTCAGAAAGTTTTTCTTTCACACGATCAATGAAGTTTGCCTCACCTTTGGATGCTTTGCTCAATGCAAGGTAGCGTTCAACAAACACAAAAATCGTGTAGCCAAACATGATTAGAAGGATGAGGTTAATCAACCATCCAATACCTGCATTGGATTGATCAATGATTTCCCAAAGAGGAACATCTTTTGAAACAGAATCAGCTGCTTTTGCTGCTGCTCCCGGAGCGTCAATCTGAAGAGGGATATTCAAAAAGTGAAACATGAGTACAATTTTTTAAGTGGATAATTTAAACCATTAACAAGAACGCACCGATACCAGCTAAGTAACCAAGAACCGCAAGTAAAGTAATATTTTTTAAGAACCAGAAGAATGTAATTTTCTCCATTCCCATGGCAACAACTCCTGCTGCAGAACCGATGATAAGCATTGATCCTCCCGTACCTGCGGCATAAGCGATGAAGTGCCATACGTTTGCATCTGGAGCATCTTGGAACATACCGATACTTGCAGCAACAAGTGGAACGTTGTCAATCACAGCCGACGAAGCGCCGAGAAGAGTGACAAAAAGGTTCTCAGATATATTGCTGCTTACTTGTTGACCGAAGTTGAAGATGATCCCCAAGGATTCCATGGCAGCCACGGTCATTAAGATTCCTAAGAAGAACAATACAGACGGCATTTCAATGCGACCCAATGAATGCATGGTTGGGCTTTTTACTTCAGCATCAGGATCTGTAAAAGAAATAGAACGCTTTGACAATACTTCAGCTACAATGGCGAAGATGGACAATGACAACATCATGCCGATGTATGGAGGAAGGTGTGTTACCGTTTTAAATACAGGAACGAATACCACCAAAGCTAGTCCAAGGTACAACATCAAACTTCCGTATTTGTTGCCACTTTCTGTATCTTCAATCTCAGCAACTTCTCCCTTGAATGCAGGTAAGAATGATCCGATCGCTAAAGGAACAAGGATGTTCAACAAAGAAGGAATTCCAAGAAGCATCATCAATTTTCCAGTCGTCACTTTTCCAGCCATCCACAACATGGTTGTTGTTACATCTCCAATTGGTGTCCAAGCACCCCCTGCGTTTGCAGCGATGATGATGAAACCGGAGTACCACATACGGTCTGATTGGTTTGGAACAATTTTACGGAGTATGGTGATTAGAACAATCGTTGCTGTAAGGTTGTCAATGATCGCAGAAAGTGCGAAAGCCAATAACGAAATAATCCATAATAAAGAACGCTTGCTTCGTGTTTTAATCAATCGTTTGATGGCGCCAAATCCTTCGAAAAAGTCGATCATTTCAACAATGGCCATAGCACCCATCAAGAAAACCAAGATTTCAGCAGTTTTGCCAAAGTGGTGCAAAAGCGTTCCTTCCAACAACATCATCCGTGTTTCATGGTCAAAGCCACCAATTTCCATTATTTTACTGCCATGTGGATCAAACCATTGCGTAAAACCATCGATTCCAAAAGCGATGACAGCCCAAGAGAGACACATCATTAATAAGGCAGGGATAAGTTTGTCCATTTTAAGGGTGTGTTCCATCGTAATGGCAACATATCCGAGGACAAAGATTAAAACAACTACTGACAACATTTGATTTTGGTTTTAGTTAATAATTAAATTTTAGGTTAGGCATTATACCAGCTGATCCAAGGCAATGGCGAAAGCTTCTTTCGCAATTCCTGTGTTTTCAGTATGTCTGGCGTGTGTTTTACTTAAAGCAGAAAAAATAGTTTCACTTGCATCGTTAAAAATCCCTTCATCACTGATGGTGTGCAGGTCATTGCTCATGAGGTAGGCGAATACGCGTGCCATTCCACAGTTGGAAATAAAGTCCGGAATCAAGGAAATTGATTCATCCGCTTTGTCCGCAATAGGACCGAAGAAAATCTGAGGGTCTGCAAAGGGGACATTCGCTCCAGAGGAGATCACTGACACTCCTGCCGCAATCATGCGCGATAAATGATCTTCAGTGATCATTCGAGACCCTGCACATGGAATAAACACATCTGCATGCACATCCCAAATGCGCTCATTGACATCGCCGTAAGAAAGCATTCCGTCCGCAACGAGTTCATTTCCATTTTTATTCAGAAAGAGTGAACGAATTTCGTCAAACGAGAATCCGTCTTCACGGATAAGTCCGCCAACGCGATCTATAATTCCAACAATTGTAGCACCATTTTGCGCGAGGTAATAGGCGGCAGCTGAACCAACATTTCCCCATCCTTGAACAATGATTCGCTTTCCAGCGAGATCTCCGCCCCAAATGGAGTAGAAATGACGAATGCTTTCTGCTACACCAAAACCAGTAATCATGTCAGCTACCACGTATTTGCGGTTAACATCTGGTGTATATCTTGGGTCTTCAACTACTTTCAATACACCTTGGCGCAATTGACCAATCCGATTAATTTTCTGTGCTTCTCGGGGTTGAAAATGGCCATTAAAGACGCCTTCTTGTGGATGCCATACACCGCAATCTTCAGTGATTGGAATGACCTCGTGAATTTCATCCACATTCAAATCGCCTCCAGTGCCATAATAATGCTTTAATAATGGAGAAACTGCAGCAAACCAACGACGTAAAACGCCTTCTTTTCTAGGGTCCTTAGGATCGAAATTAATTCCTGACTTTGCTCCACCAATGGCGGGACCTGACACAGTGAATTTTACTTCCATGGTCTTGGCCAGTGATTCTACTTCGCGTTTATCGAGTCCGACACGCATCCGCGTTCCACCTCCGGCAGCACCGCCGCGAAGCGAGTTGATGACTACCCATCCTTCGGCTTCTGTTTCTGAATCTTTCCATTCAAAAACAATTTCTGGACGTTTATTCTCGAATTTATCGAGTAGATCTTTCATCTTAAAAGTTTGCAAACAGGGCAAAAATAAGGATTAATTTACGCGAATGAAGGAGGGGAATTGAATTTAACCACAAACGGAATGTGAATAACTCCTGCGGAATTAAGGGAGATGCAACACTCCTCCCGAAGTATTTCGCTGAGCTCCAGTGACAGAGCAGAGTGCATTCGGCTTTCCATCTAAGTAAAGTGCTCCTAAATAGGCGAAAATGATAGCCTCCTTGAAATCGATGACAGTGGTGTCTGGAACAGTCAGCTCTCCGGTAAAATAACTTCGAATGCGCTCCATTAAAAAGGCATTTTTAGCCCCGCCTCCAGTCACAAGCACAGTTCTAACACCTGTATCGTTAAGCGCATTTCCTACCTGATTGCCAATGTGCTCGGTCAGTGTGCGCAGGTTGTTTTCAATTTCTTTATCAAACTTAACGAGCGGATAAAAATGTTCTTCCAGCCATTCTGTCCCTAAAGATTTTGGGGCTTCTTGCGCATAATACGGCAAGGTGTTTAGTAGGTCCAGTAAGAAGAAATTGATTTCTCCCGATCGCGCTAGTTCTCCGTCTTTGTCGTAAGGCAAGCCTTTTGATGCAGCCAATTTATTCAATGGAAGATTACCAGGGGTAATATCAAAGGCAATGATTTCTCCTTCTTTTTTGAAGCTCACATTTGTGAAACCGCCAATGTTGAGGAAGGCTTCAGCTTTGTCATTGAATAGGTCAAAATCTCCAATAGGAACGAGAGGAGCACCTTGACCACCTGCAACAACATCTTTCGTGCGGAAGTCGTTCACTACGTTTATTCCAGTATGATAAGCGATCGTTGAGCCACAGCCAATTTGTAAAGTAAATCCATTTGAAGGCTGGTGCAGAATGGTTTGTCCGTGGGAAGCAATGGCGTCTATTTGATTTTTCGAAATTTCATTCTCTTCAAGAAAATTATTTATTTCGTCGGCATAAAACCTACCAAGTGACTTATCGAGTATCATCACTGCCGACAGAGTCAGTTGGTCGATTTGTGTCAGTTGCTGAACAAGTTCATCGGAATAAGGCACTGTTTTGCAGTGGAGTAATTCAAATTCAACAGATGATTCCTCTGAGAACTGAAAACGGACATGCGCGATATCTAGTCCGTCGAGGGATGTTCCCGACATTAATCCGATTATTTCATATACAGTCGCTTCCATAGTTGGATAAAAGTAAAAATTATTCGATTACATTTGTATTCGAAACGAACTAAACACAACATATCATCATGAATTTTGAATTATCTGAAGAACATTTAGCAGTTAAGGACGCTGCACGCGATTTTGCTCAGAATGTCCTAAAACGGGAAGTTATAGAACGCGACCGCGAACAGCGTTTTCCAGCAGACGAGATTCGTCAGTTGGGCGAACTTGGATTTATGGGGATGATGGTTGATCCGAAGTACGGAGGAAGTGGAATGGATACCTTGTCTTATGTGTTGGCAATGGAGGAAATTTCTAAGGTGGATGCATCTACTTCGGTGTGTATGTCGGTGAACAATTCACTTGTTTGCTGGGGCTTGGAGAAGTATGGTTCTGAGGAGCAAAAGATGAAATTCCTTGTGCCCCTTGCGAAAGGTGAAAAGATTGGCGCATTTTGTTTGTCGGAGCCAGAAGCAGGTTCTGATGCCACATCTCAACGTACAACCGCCATAGATAAAGGAGACCATTACCTATTGAACGGAACAAAAAACTGGATCACGAATGGTTCATCGGCATCTGTTTATTTGGTGATTGCGCAAACGAATGTTGAAGCTGGACACCGTGGAATCAATGCATTTATCATTGAACGTGGGATGGAAGGATTTATCGTTGGAGCGAAAGAAGATAAGATGGGGATTCGCGGAAGTGATACACACACCTTGTTGTTCAACGATGTGAAGGTGCCAAAGGAAAACCGCATTGGCGAAGATGGATTTGGATTTAAATTCGCGATGAAGGTACTTGCAGGTGGCCGAATTGGAATTGCTGCTCAAGCGCTTGGAATTGCTGCAGGCGGATTGGAATTGTCTGTGGCATACTCGAAAGAACGTAAAGCGTTTGGAAAAGAAATCTACAAGCACCAAGCGATTGCTTTTAAAATTGCAGACATGGCGACAGAAATTGAAGCCGCCCGTTTGTTGGTGTATAAGTCTGCTGCAGATAAAGATGCAGGTAGAGATTACGGAACATCAAGCGCAATGGCGAAATTGTATGCCTCAAAAGTTGCGATGGAACAAACAACTGAAGCGGTTCAAATCCACGGTGGATATGGATATGTGAAAGAATACCATGTGGAACGTTTGATGCGTGATGCGAAGATTACTCAGATTTACGAAGGAACATCGGAAGTGCAAAAGATTGTTATTTCTCGCGCTGTATTAGATGTTTAATTTCTCAAAATGAAATAGCGAAAGGGAGGCTCTTGTCTCCCTTTTCTTTTACAATGAATTTCCCAACTTCTCTAAACCAATTCCGCGTGAACCTTTCAGTAGAATCATTGCGCCGATTTGTGGCTCATGATTCAAGAAATCAGCTGCTTCCTGTGTTGTTATGAATTGGTTAAGAAGAATGGGGGAGTTGAGTGACTTGAAAATTGGTCCAACCGTGATGCCTTGAAGATTTAGTTGCTCAGCCAATTCAAGAATGATGCGGTGTTCGTGTAGACTTTCTGCACCTAACTCAAGCATATCTCCAATAATGAAGAGTTTGTTCGGCGAATCAATCAAAGCAAAACTTTCCAATGCTGACTTCATGCTTGTAGGATTGGCATTGTAGCAATCCAGAATGAGCGTGTTATTTGCTGTTTTCATCACCTGAGAGCGATTATTCTCTGGGATGTATGATTCTATTGCTGAATTTATGATTTCTTCCGGCAATCCAAATATTTTCCCGAATGAGATCGCAGCGAGAAAATTGTAAAAATTGTATGTGCCGATCATGTGGGTGCTCACGGTGCCACTCGAATAGTTCCCGGATTTCCAAGAAAATTGAACATAAGGATTGAGCCCGATTAAATTACCTTGAACACTTGCTGATTCTGCAGCACCATAAGCGTATAATGTCACGTTCTGTGGCAGGTGATTTTTTAAGACTTCGTCGTCCGCATTGTAAACGATGGTTCCACCAACCGATGAAACGGCATGATAGAGTTCGGTTTTGGTTTTCAAGACACCTTCGAAATTTATAAATCCTTCCAAGTGTGCCTTTCCAATATTTGTAATGATTCCATAATTCGGTTCTGCGATCGCACACAACTCTTCGATGTCTTTGAACTTGTTTGCACCCATTTCGATGATTGCGATGTGATGGTGCTGCTTTAAGCGGAGTAGGGTAAGAGGCACGCCTATGTGGTTGTTCAAGTTGCCTTCGGTTGCTAGAACGTCAAATCCTTTCGAAAGCACACAATTAATGAGTTCTTTGCTGCTCGTTTTTCCATTACTTCCTGTGATTCCAATCACTTTTGCGCGCATTTTCCGACGGTGATGTCGTGCAAGTTGTTGGAGAAAAGAAAGGGAGTCTTCTACGACGAAGATGTTTTCCTTGTTGGCATGGATGGGATTGTCAGAAATCACATATTTCGCGCCTTTTATTAGTGCATCCTCTGCAAACTGATTTCCATCGAAATTTTCTCCTTTAAGACAGATAAAGAGACAGTTCAATTCAATCTTTCGGGTGTCAATAGATACACCAGATGTCTGTTCAAATAAATCGAATAAATTTTTCATAAATATGGAGGCATAAAAAAGCCCGCTTTTCAACGGGCTTTTCATATTTAGGTTATCCTTTTTTCTTCTTTTTACTGTCGTAATTCATTCCCGTTGGACTTCCGATGCGATCCATAGCACACCTGAATCCGATGGTACATGTTGATTTATCTTCATCCAGGAAGCGACGGTTTCCAGTGGCCAACCAGTAAGCACGATCTCTCCATGAACCACCTTTGTACACACGAGATTTATCAGAAATCAATGTTGTAGGCCATGATGGACGTCCTTCTGGTTTCAAAGGTGTTCCGTCCAATCCAAACTGTTCGTGTTCATTTTGATACATCGCTAAATTTGGATCTCTTTGCGCTTGATTTACTCCATTCTTGTAGTCATCACTATTGAAATACACTGAATTTTCAACATCACCATCAAGGTAATCGCTGTAGTCATCTTTGCGATAATTCAAACGGCCAATGTTTTCTTCTTCAGTGACATTGCGGTATTTTAATTTACCAGGAGTATCGATGATGTAATCGTTAAAACCATCACGCAGCATTGAAATGATTTCGAATGCATACTCAGCACCTATGTCTTCACCACGAATGGCACCAAAAATTCCGTCTTCAGAGAAGATCTCTTCTTGAATCAGTGCAGAAGCTTCGTTGTCGTATTTTAGGTTTTTTAAATCAATGGCTCGGTCAATTACACTATTGATAGAAGCCAATAATCTTAATTCAACGGTATCTTTCTTTTTACCGCTTGACATGTAGAAAGGATCGGGTGAATATCCACGACGTGTGGGGTTACGCGATGAAATGTTTGACGACAATCCAATGGAGATACTTGTGTCTTTCGGATCATGTTTTTCAGCAGAAATTCTCTGGAAACGGATACGTTCAAATTCATTGATGTATTCTTTCATTCCATGAACGTCGTATTGAACTTGCTCGTTTTTAATTTCAATTGAGCCGGCGTTGTTCAACAATTTTGTTTTGAATACATTACCTCTGAATGGACGGAATTCATCGAAATCCTCTGATGAAAGTGGGCGGTAAACATCCATAACCCATTCAGATACGTTTCCAGCCATGTTGTAAAGTCCATAGTCATTTGGCCAGTAAGATTCAACAGGAGCAGTAACATCCGCACCATCATTTAAGCTACCTGCAACCCCCATGTAGTCTCCACGACCACGCACGAAGTTGGCACGAATATTTCCTTGAAACTGTTCATCGTCATTACGCACCCAGTGACCTGTCCATGGGTAAACCCTTCTGTCAGAGATGTTTTCTTCGCCTTCTTGTAAGTTTCCTATAAGACCTGATGCAGCAAATTCCCACTCAGCTTCTGTTGGTAGGCGGTAACGGGGAAGTAGTATCCCATCTTCCATGCGCAAAATACGAGTGCCTAAATTCTTGCCTTCAATATTCGACGGATTTAAGTCCTCAACATTTCGAGCAACTCCTTCCGAGTATTGTCCCGCATAGTAAGAATCTGTATTGAATGTTGCATCATCTTTTTGTTCTACGTTCCAATCAAGGATTCCCTCACGAACTAGAATATACTCGTTTACACGGTCCGTTCTCCATTTACAGAAATCGTTGGCTTGCAACCAAGACACTCCAACAACAGGATAGTCGCGATACGCAGGGTGACGCAAGTAATAATCTACGTACTTTTCATTGAAAGCCAATGGAGATCTCCAACACAGCGTGTCAGGAAGAGCGTTTTTATACACCATAGGATAGGTTTCATATGCACGGGAAATCCAGTACAAATATTCCAACCATTGGAAGTTTGTTACTTCAGTTTGATCCATGTAGAAAGAAGAAACGGTTACACGAGCAGCGCGGTTGTTCCAATCGTACATCACGTCGTTTTCAGTGCGACCCATGGTAAATGTTCCACCCTCCACGAGCAAAAGGCCTGGACCGGTCTCTTGATCGATAAACGGAACTTTTTGGAATCCTCCTACTTTAGGATTGTTGTATTCCCAGCCCGTGGCTGATGAAGACTCGCGCTGACAAGAAGCTAGAATGATTCCTGAGAGCACTACAAACGAAAATTTCAGCAATTTCATGTTGATTTGATTTTTCATTTTACTTGCAAATTGTATAGGCCTTAAACGTATGGCACGAAAAAAGTTACATTCTTTTATTAAAACGACGGACAAGATACCAGTTTAAAGGTAGTTGGCCGTTGTTTGCAATTTAAATTTATTCCCAGTGAAATTTCATGTGAACCGCCTGAAACACCATTGTTTAACTTAGATACAGTAACGTCATAACTGTAGCCTAATTTAAATTTACCCGTGTTGATTCCGGCAGTTAAAATAAACGCATCTCTGTTTCTATACCAGACACCTATGTTCAATGGACCATATTTAACATACGTACCAACACTCAATTCCATGAATCCGTTTTGGTATTGATAAATCACATTAGGCATGATCGATGTTCCGTTTGAATATTTTGATTGTCTTCCCAATTTAATTTCAGCACCCATGTGACCTGTTATACGCATAGGCATTTTTGATTCACCAACAATCATGGATTCATTTGGGCGATTCAAATGATGCACTGCCGCTCCAGCAAAGAAATACTTATTGAAAAGAACTAATCCGGCTGAGGCATCAAAGAAACCGCGTGAACCTCCTCTCGGAACATCACCCGTTGAATAGATAAATCCTCTGCGTGGATCAATCATATCCCCAAAGGTTAATTTATCCCAATCCAAATATTTTTGATACCATGAGGCACGTGCGCCAAATTGCAATTTCCATTTACGACCCAATTGCAAGTGGTACGAATAAATTAAGCCTAGCATGGACGTATTAATTGTTCCTTGACCTTGTTGGTCATGTGTCGCCAAAATCCCAATTCCTCCAGAAATGTTTTTAAAATAGCTGTCCCAAGACGCGCTGTATGTCGTATAATTTCCCGTTAATTTAGGCCATTCATTTCTGTAGTTTGATGCAAAACGTGAGCAGCCATGGGAACCTGCTAAGGCAGGATTCAAGTACAAGGGATTAGCGTAAAACTGAGTAAACGTAGGGTCTTGCGCATTGGAGTTAATTCCAATCATGCACAACGCAACAGTGGTAAACGCTCGTTTAAGTCCTTTCATTATTCTGGGTTAATTTTCAGCGAAATCTGACCAAAGATAACGCTAATTTTAATTTGAAGGTTACAAATATTTTAATTCGCTTAAAATAATTGAACAAAAGGTGCGTTTTTTTGTCTCTCGAAATGATACCTTTGATCAATGTATAGAATGTTAAGTTTTTTATTTTCGCAGTCCACCGCACGAATCATTTGGTGTTTGGCATTCTTACAATCTCCCTTACTTTTTGCTCAGGAAAGCATCGATTTAACAATTGATTGGCAAACTTCTTCTCCAATTGAGATTAATGGCATTCAACTTTTTGAGCCTCAAATTTCAGGACTCAACGCTGAGCGTGGATGTGTCACTTTTGCGCACATGAAGCGAGTGAAATATGCCAACGCGAAACTTTTATTGAATGTGCTCGAAGAAGATCTTGCTCCCAATGAAGACCTGAACTATTTAAATGCCATCAATTGTCCTATTCCCGATTCGGTTTCCTATCAACTTAAAGTTACAAGCGCTGGAAACGATCAGTTCTTGGTTTTGTCATTAAATCCTTATGTTCGGCGAAATGGTGTTGTCAAACGAATTTCTAAAGTAAGTCTTGATATATTTCCAATGGCCGCTCCGGTAATGGAAAAATCTTTTGCTAGCAATTCTGTTTTGCGTCAAGGCACTGGTGAGTGGTACAAAATCAAAGTTTCCCAAGATGGGATTTTCAAAGTTGATCAAGCATTTTTGCAGTCGTGCGGCATTCAAACAGCAGGACTGAATCCTCAGCACATACATATTTATGGAAACGGCGATGGCCGATTGCCGGAATTGAATTCTGCTCCACGCACCGATGATTTGGCAAAGAATGCCATCTATGTTTCGGGTGAAAGCGATGGGTCTTTTGATGCGGGGGATTATCTTCTGTTTTATGGATGGGGACCGCATCGCTGGTATGCCAACGGAACGGCTGAATTTGAACAAAACAGAAATCTGTACTCAGAAAGTTCATACTACTATATTAATATAAATGCGAGTGAACCTGCATCACGTATTCAAACAGAAACTCCTGTTGGAAATCCTAGTAATGTTAATGTGAATTCCTATTCACATTACGACCTTCATGAAGAGGACCTTGTAAACTTGGTGCAGGGTGGACAGCGCTGGTATGGTGAATTGTTTGACGTCGAGCTCGAGCGAACATTCACCTTTTCAGTACCAGGAATCGTTTCTTCATTCCCTGCTAAAATTAGAACAGCGGTCGCAACGGATGCCCGTGTTTCTGCAGGGTCTTTGCAGAAATATTCAGTGAACGGGACTGTTCTTACCCAATCGTCTCTTCCTTCAACGTCGGAAGATTATGTGCAGTCGAGTAGCAATATGACCTTGAGCAACCCTCCAGCAACGATACCTTTTAAAATGACCATCACACAAAATTCTCCGAGCATGCAGGTTTACCTTGACCGCATTTTGCTCAATTGCCGCCGATCCTTAAGCTTTACAGGTAGTCAGCTGAATTTTAGAGATTTGGCTTCTGTGAATACCGGGAATATAGCCGCCTTTTCAATTGCAAACTTTCCATCGCAAGGATTCGTATGGGATGTTACGGACCGTCATTCACCGAAGAAATTGACCGGTTCGTTCTCCGGAAATGTTTATTCGTTTATTGCACAAACCGATTCATTGCGCGAATTTGTTGCATCGAACAATTCATCTTTTTTTGTGCCACAATTCGTAAGCCCAGTTTTAGCTCAAAATTTACATGCCTTGACGCAAGCTGAATATTTGATTGTGAGCAATGTGTTGTTTTTAAATCAAGCAGAAAGATTAGCCGATTTGCACCGAGCAACAGGAATGACTGTACATGTGGTCACGACAGAACAGATTTACAATGAATTTAGTTCCGGAATGCCAGACCCAACGGCAATTCGAATGTTTGCAAAAATGTTCTATGACCGAGGGGCCATTGACCCAGCGACACGACCGAAATACCTCCTGCTCTTTGGAGATGGTACTTACGATCCGAAAAATCGTGTCGAGAACAATAACAATTATGTGATCACCTATCAATTTCCAAATAGTGAAAATCATACTGCTTCTCTTGTTACAGACGATTACTTTGGTATGCTGAGTGATAATGATGCTATCGCGGCGGTGGACATGATGGACATCGGTGTGGGTCGATTGCTCATTTCTGACGAACAAATGGCCAAGCAACAGGTGGATAAGATCGAACACTACCTGAAAAATGGTTCGTCAATCTACAGTGAGAATTCAAACTGCTCAACTTCAGGTGAAACATCAACATTTGGAGATTGGCGTCAAAATTACATTCAAATCGCTGATGACGAAGAGGATGGATATTTTATTAAGTACGACTGTGAACCACAGTACGAATATGTGAAGACCTATCACAATGAGATGAATTGTGACAAGCTGTACCTTGATGCATACCCTCAAGAAACTGGTGCAGGTGGTCAGCGTTATCCAGATGTTTACAATGGAATTACGAAACGTGTGGAGCGTGGTGCCTTGATTGTCAATTATGTTGGTCATGGTGGTGAAACGGGATTGGCTCAAGAGCGTGTGGTGAATGTTCCACAAATTCAAGATTGGAAAAACATCAATCGTTTGAATGTCTTTGTTTCAGCGACATGTGAGTTCACTCGCTTCGATGATCCTGAACGTGTTTCAGCGGGTGAGTGGGTGTCTTTAAATCCAAATGGTGGTTCGATTGCCTTGATGACAACCACGAGATCGGTGTTTTTTGGCGTGAATTCAAGCACCGGCGATGCATTTTTTAACAATGTGTTTGAGCGTGATGCAGACAGTCTGCCCAAAGCTTTGGGTGAGATTATGCGTCTGACAAAAAATGCATCCGTTCAGAATGATAACAAACGCAGCTTTATACTTATTGGAGATCCTGCCTTGCGCATCGCTCTTCCTCACATGAAAGTGGTCACTGATAGTGTGAATGGTATTTCTCCTGAATTGGTCATGGATACTTTAAGGGCTTTGAGTAAAGTAACCATCAAAGGTCACTTGGAAGATTATAATGGAAATGTACTAACAGGATTTGATGGGGTATTGTCGCCGTCAATTTTTGATAAAATCAAGGAGATGCAAACCTTGGGACAAGATCCAGATTCTCCAATTTTGACATTTGAAGTACAGCGGAATGCGCTTTACAAAGGGAAAGCGACGGTGACAGATGGACAATTCACATTTTCATTTATCGTTCCCAAGGATATCAATTATTCATTTGGTGCTGGGAAGATTAGTTACTACGCAAATAGTACCACAATGGATGCAGGCGGGTTCGATACACGCGTCGTTGTGGGAGGAATCGATCCGAATGGAATTTCCGACGCTCAAGGCCCAGATATAGAGCTTTTTTTAAATGAAGAAAGTTTTGTTAACGGCGGAACAACCGATCAAACACCTGTTTTGATGGCCAATCTTTTCGATGAGAATGGAATCAATACAGTAGGAAATGGGATTGGACACGATTTGGTCGCGATCATAGACGGGAACTTAGAAAATCCAATTGTATTGAACGACTATTATTCAGCCAACCTCGATTCTTACCAGTCGGGCAAGCTTCGCTTTAATTTGTCTGAATTGAGCACGGGAAAACATACGCTAACCTTAAAAGTTTGGGATGTAAACAACAATCTATCCCAATCATCCATAGAATTTTATGTTCAGCTGGATCAAACAGTTGCTTTAAATCATGTGCTGAATTATCCAAATCCATTCACTACGCATACAGAGTTCTTTTTTGAACACAATCAAGTATGTTCTGAACTCGATGTTCAGATTCAAGTGATGACTGTTTCAGGGAAATTGGTGCGTTCCATTAATCAAATGGTAAAAACGGAAGGATTTAGATCACAGGGTATTCCGTGGGATGGGCGTGATGATTTTGGTGACCAACTCGCAAAGGGTGTGTACATTTACACCATTAAGGTGAGAACGCCAGATGGAACTATTGCTGAAAAAACGGAAAAATTGGTTCTTTTGAAATAAGGGGATTTTCCCCGTCATTTTAAGTATATTTGTAAGTCAAACAAAAAACAACATGAATAAAAAGCACTTGGCGTCTGCCATTTTTGGATTCATTTCGCTCTCTGCCTTGGCCCAGCCTACAGGAGGAGCAACAGATAATGATCTTCAGTTAAATACCATTACCACAGCGGTACCATTTATGGCCATTACGCCAGACTCACGGGCAGGAGGCATGGGGGATGCTGGTACGGCATTGAGTGCAAATTCAAATTCTTTGTATTGGAACACATCCATGCTCACATTTGCCAAAGAAAAATCTGAGTTGTCTTTGTCTTACACGCCATGGTTGCGTCAATTGACAAACGATATTCACTTGTCATACCTTTCTGGGTATTATAAATTAAATGACCGTCACACGATTGGAGGTGCCTTGCGCTATTTCAGTCTTGGTGAAATTACATTTACCGATGCGACTGGAAATGTGATTCGTAACGACAAGCCGGCAGAATTTGAACTTACTGGTGGATACGCTTTCCGCTTGGGTAGAAAAACAAGTATTGGGATCAATGGAAAATTTGTTTATTCAAATTTGACGGGTGGTCTAACGGTAGCTGGTGTGAATACCAAAGCAGGTGTTGCTGGTGCAACGGACTTGTCATTCACTTACTATGACGATGAATTAAGGGTTGGGGGTAGAGATGCCGCTTACACTTTTGCATTTACATTAAACAATGTCGGAAATAAAATTGCTTACTCTGCATTGAATGGTACCCGCGATTTCTTACCGATGAACTTGAAAATTGGAAACTCCTATAAAATGGAGCTGGACAAATACAACAATATCGTATTTGCCTTGGATCTTCAAAAATTACTTGTTCCAACGCCAGCATACTATGACTATGTAGATTTGAACGGTGATGGTGTAACTCAAGCAAGTGAATACTCGATGTTAGCGGGTAAAAATAGTGAAGTCGGCGTGATCGGTGGATTGGTGCAGTCTTTTTATGATGCTCCTGGGACGGTGATGAAAGACGATGCTGGAAATTATATCCAAAATGCGGATGGCACCTATCAAGTGGCAAAAGGAAGTCGTTTCAAAGAAGAATTGTCGGAAATCAATATCGCATTTGGAACAGAGTATTGGTATAACAATGTATTGGCCATTCGTGCTGGGTATTTTTACGAAAATAAAAACAAAGGTAATCGCCAGTATTTCAATGCAGGCATAGGTTTCCGATATAACATGTTCGGTATTGATATCTCTTATTTGGCAGCTGTGAAGCGTCAAAGTCCGTTGGCAAACACCTTGCGATTCACGCTCCGTTTGTTCTTAGGAAGCAAAGCGAAAAATACAAGCGGCGATAGCAATCCTGAATAAATCATGCGCATTCGTATTGGCTTTGGGGTTGATGTGCACCAACTTTCTTCGGAAAGGGAACTATTCATCGGTGGAAAGAAGATTGAGTCAGATTTAGGCGCTTTAGGCCATTCCGATGCCGATGTATTGCTTCACGCCATTTGTGATGCTTTACTAGGAGCGGCGAACCTCAGAGACATTGGTTTTCATTTTTCCGATACAGATCCTCAATACAAAGGAATAGATTCTAAAATCCTTCTCGAACGTGTCTATGTTTTGCTGCGTGAAAAGGGATATTCCATTGGCAATCTCGATTGCACAGTCATACTTGAAAAACCGAAATTAAATCCACATATTCCTGACATGCAAGCTATTATTGCTTCCATCTTGAAAATTGATATGGATGATATCTCCATCAAGGCAACAACACACGAAAAAGTAGATTCTTTCGGCGAACGCAAAGCGGTGAAAGCCTATGCGAGTTGCTTGATCATGAAATAATTACTTTAGCTATTTGTGCACAACAATAACTGCAATGAAAATAAATCCAGATTATACTAGCCAGGAGAAACTCTTGGAACTTTACAATAAGCCTTTACTCGAATTGGTATTTGAGGCGGCCACCGTACACCGTCAATTTCACGATCCTCGTGAGGTGCAGATGTCTTCTTTATTGAGCATTAAAACAGGCGGATGTCCGGAAGATTGTGGATACTGTCCGCAGGCCGCACGTTACCATACGGATGTGGAAGCGCATAAGTTAATGTCAGTAGATACAGTTATTGAACAGGCTAAAAATGCCAAAGCCAATGGATCGTCTCGCTTATGCATGGGCGCTGCATGGCGTGAAGTGCGCGACAACAAGGATTTCGATTCT
>JBILBT010000031.1:0-17273 GCA_044353545.1 Crocinitomicaceae bacterium
TGGGAAGTGGTAAAGTTTTTCTCGATTGGCCAAGCGGGGTCCAAAACAAGGGGAAGTGGAAACAGGGATGTTTTCTGGAATTGAATGGATGACTTTGTTTGCATAGTCGATGTCCAATCCCCCCGAATCGTAATGTGACTTTTTCATGAAATCGTGGGTGGTGGCTTCGTACCAAAAAGAAGTGCGCTCTTTTAGGGTGATGAAATTGACAAGTACGGCTAAAAATGCAGCAGTGGACCAAAGTACAATTCGCTGTTTCTCTGTTTTTAGTTTTACAGCCAAGTCAATCATCGCTAAGGCGATTATGGGCGTAAATTCTATGGAATATTGACCATTGATTCCCCACATGCCCATGTTGTCTGAAAACAACTTTTGTGCATAAATAGGTACCAGCATCAAAAGATAAGCTGGACGTAAGATGAGTGCAAAACCTCCCGAAAAAAACACCACCCAATGCAGCTCCTTCTTGATTCCGAATGAAAGGGGATCAGTCAATTGGCTCCAAAACAGAAGTTTGAACGTATCGATGGGATGAAATAGAACGTTTTTTGCAATTTCAGGAAGGCTATTGCCTAATTTTCCGAAGCGTGCAATTTGGCTCAGTGCTTCACCCTGACTGAGGCCAGGCATGATTTTCGAAACGACGATGTAAAAGTAAACAATGGAAAATAGCATGAGTGGAAACTCAAATCGAAGTGCCAATTTTAAGTTTTCTTTCCAGTCTTTCAATCCTCTTGAAAAGGTCATTCCAGCTAAAATGAAGAACATCCATAGCGCCATGTTTTCCTTTGCCAGCAATACCAACACAAACATCAAGATAGCAGCCCAAGGTCGCTTTGTCAGATGGAAATAGAAGAACCAAGGAATAAGCATTGCTGCCACAACATTGTTATGGAAATCATAAGCCAAGGCTGAGATGATGGCCCACTGCGCGAAAAAGAACAAAAGTACCAACCAAGGGTATTTCATGGTCGGGATTTTCAATCGCGCTACTTTATAGCAGCCAATCGCGCCTAAAATCACAGCAGCTATTTGAACAATCAATAAAGTCCAAGAGCCAAAAATGAAGTAAAATGGGGTGTATATTAAAGTAAGTGGCGAGAAATGATCCGCAAAGTACATCGGGTTTTTTCCGCTCAGGTCCAAGGTGAAGTAGTTCATTTTCCCATGAGAAAATGAATACAAAGCCTGGTTGAACATCCCTAAATCCAACGAACTTGTGCGGAAGTTGATGTGATTCACAAAGGATACCAAGCAATAGATGAATAAAAATATGAGCGTAACTGTGATTTCAGCACGCTTTGATTTCATTGCTTGAAGAAGATTTTGTCTCATCTGAACAAAGATAGAATTTCTGAGGTGAAATCTTGAAATTCTCGTGTTGCCTCGTTTTAAAGAGGATTGGATTGAAAACTTCTTTCGATTAGATCAAGATAATTTATTATTCATAATCATTCTAAATACCATGTTTTAGGTATTGTCAAGTTCATATGTGATGGGTTCCTTTGCATCATGAAAAAAATCATAATCTTTTGTTTGTTTATAAGTGTAGTTCAAGTTCTTAGTGCACAAGTTGTTTCATCAGTACCTGACTCCATCTATAAAGACTCATTGAAAACAATTGTTCAATCTGAAATGAGTGTTTTTTACAAGAAAAATAATTTTTTCCTTCCGAAGACATTCGGTACGCTGATATATGCAGGAAAAAAAACCGAGGTTATTCAGTTGGATCAATCATCGGCTGACTTGTCTACGAACAATGCCCGACAGATTTTCTCTAAGGTCCCGGGATTGTCAATTTGGGAAAATGATGGATCAGGAATTCAAACAAGCATTGCGGCCCGTGGACTTAGCCCGAATCGTTCGTGGGAATTCAACATGCGTCAAAATGGCTGCGATATAAGTTCGGAGGCTTTTGGTTATCCAGAAACGTATTACACTCCGCCAACAGAAGCCTTGGAACGCATTGAAATTATTCGTGGAGCTGGATCGCTTCAGTTTGGTCCGCAACTAGGGGGTGCAGTCAATTATGTGACAAAAAAATCTCTTGGGTACAAACCATTTTCGCTAGAAACGAGTCAAACCATCGGCAGTTATGGGATGTTCAACTCCTACAACGCGATTGGAGGTGTGTATAAGAAATGGGCATATTACGGTTTCTTTCATTACAGAACTGGGGATGGATGGAGAGAAAATAGTTTTTACAAAACGCGTACAGCTTATTTTACCGCAAGCTATAGTTTTTCCCAGCAGTGGAACCTTCGTTTAGACTACACAAATATGAACAATCTAAATCAACAGGCGGGAGGATTATCGGATTCGCAATTGACAATTGAGCCAAGATTTTCATCTCGCGCAAGAAACTGGATGAGTACGCCGTGGAATCTAGCCAGCGCTACTTTAAACTATCAATCGAATAGACACTTGTCGGCATCACTCAAATTCTTCGGTACAATCGGTGAACGAAACAGTGTCGGATTTGTGAAGCCGATTACGATTGAAGATACCTTGAATGGAAGCTTGGGAACCTATAATCCAAGGCAAGTGGATCGTGATTCTTACATGAATTTTGGAGCAGAATTGCGCTTGTTGTATGCCTATAAATTGTTCCATCAAAAGCAATCCCTTTCTGTTGGCGGTCGTATCTATCAAGGGAGTACACACAGAAGACAGCAAGGCATTGGTACCACAGGAAGCGATTATAGTTTGGATCTAACTGATTCCATTTCTGGTAAATTATGGGGTAAGGATATGGATTTGACCACCAAAAATGCTTCAGTTTATGTGGAAAACCTTTTTCAACTTGGAGAACGCATTTCAATCACTCCAGGTATTCGTGCAGAATATGTTTTCACTGGAGCATCTGGTTACATCAGTCCAGCTGCAAGTTCTCAGCGTATTGATGTTGATCGGAATAGACTTTTCGTGCTGTTTGGTATTGGATTTCAGTGGTCCGCAACGAAAAATTCAAATGTCTATGCGAATATAAGTCAAGGTTACCGTCCTGCCACATTTTCAGAACAACTGCCATCGGGGACAACAGAAGTTGTTGATCCAAACTTGAAAGATGCGCGAGGACTGAATATTGATTTTGGGTACAGGGGAACACTCTTCGACTATTTGCGCTTCGATGTTGGTTTGTTTGCCTTGACATATGAGAACAGAATAGGTGCAATCGTAATGGATGGCGTACCTTATAAAACGAATATTGGTACTTCATTTAGTAAAGGAATTGAATCCTATGTAGAATTGGATGTGCTCCAATGGCTCTTAAAGTCAAAGCAATACGGTAGTTTGCAGGCCTTTGTGAATTATTCATTCATTGATGCACGCTACACATCATGGGAGAATCCCGCCATTGTCAATGATCCTTTGCTTTCTATCGATGGAAAGCGCGTGGAAAATGCTCCGCGCCACATTCTTCGTACAGGTATATCGTATGTTTACAAGTCTCTTGGCGTTCATGTTCAATCCAACTTTATCGATGAGGTTTTTACTGATGCAGCAAATACTGTTTTACCAAATGAAGCGGCAACTCTGGGGAAAATAGCATCGTATTTTGTCGCTGACGCTTCAATTCAATATAAGTTGAATTCATCTTATTCTGCAAAAATAGGCGTCAATAACTTTACCAATGCGCAATATGCCACACGGCGTTCTACCGGTTATCCAGGTCCAGGTATATTGCCAGGAAATGGTCGAACGATTTATTTGACGCTATCCATAAAGTTACCGAGCACCAAGACTAGAGTCAGACAATGGTCGAATGGTTTGTTTGACGCTTTCAATTAAGTGATAAGGTATTTGTGACTATAGAATGTGGTTCTTGGAATTGATTTTCACAAGAGAATAGCCGTTTGTAATCATAATATTTATTTATATTTGAAACTATGAATATAATTTTCACTTATGAATTATACCTTAAACCAATTGAACATTTTTCTAAAAGTTGTTCAAAATGAAAGCATTACAAAAGCAGCGCAAGAGTTGTTTCTTTCTCAGCCTGCAGTATCTATTCAGTTGAAAAACTTTCAAGACCAGTTTGATATACCCCTAACACAGGTTGTGAATCGCAAGTTGTTTGTTACAGAATTTGGTCGTGAAGTGGCCTTGACAGCAGAGAAAATTTTGAATGAAGTCAATGAAATGAACTTCAAGACGGCAACATTTAAAGGGAAGATTTCGGGTACATTGAAGGTGTCGGTTGTGTCTACTGGGAAGTATGTAATTCCTTTTTTTTTAAGTGATTTCTTACAAAAACATCCCGACATCGAACTGCAATTGGATGTATCGAACAAGTCGAAAATCACAACTGATCTCATTACAAATTCGGTGGATATTTCTCTTTTGTCAACTCTTCCTGATTCGCTTAATGTGGAGCAAATAACCTTGATGACTAACCATTTACATTTGGTGAGTGGTACCTCATTCGACAAGCTGAAATCGATTAAGGACTTGCCGACAAATATCCAATTCATTTACCGTGAGGAAGGATCCGCGACACGGAAGGCAATGGAAGAGTATGTTCAAAAATATGGTCTTTCGGTAAGAAAGAAGATGGTGCTGACGTCCAATGAAGCTGTAAAACAAGCCGTTATTGCCAATTTAGGAGTTTCAATCATGCCATTAATCGGAATTCGCAATGAGTTAAAAAATGGCCAATTGCATTGTTTGCCTTTGGAAGGGCTTCCTATTGTTTCCGAGTGGGATTTGGTGTGGATCAAGGGGAAACGCATGTTTCCGGCTGCTCAAGCGTTTATCGATTATGTGAAAGAAAATAAGGATTCCATTATGGACAAACACTTCTCTTGGACGAAAGAATACGGGGCCAAGTGAGCGAAGTTTATATCAATTCTGCCAAAGCATATTTCAAGGAAAGCAGTGCCTGCTGACTTTTTACCGTTACTTCAATGAGTTTTAACTTTGCCTGAATGAATGCTGTTTCGCGTGCATTGATTAAGAACAAAGAACTTTCCCCACCTTCAAACATGAGGCGTTCTGCTTCGAGAAGTCGGTATGTATCTTCAGCTGTCCTTTGATAAATAGCCACCTGATACAAAGCATTTTGGTATTCAACTGAGGCATTACGGATTTTATATTCAATGTAAGCGCGGTTATTGTCCAAGTTGTATTGTTCATCTTGTATTTTGAGTTTCGCCATGGCATAATCCCCACGCTCCTTTCTCAGCAATACAGGCATTTCGAAGGTAAGTCCCCATTTGTAATTGTTGATGGAAAGATTCGTTACGGGGTTGTAATTGACGGGTTCATTGATCAAATTGTAGCTCAGATTCAACTGTGGTTTTAAAGCCTCCTTTTTTAAACGACTATCCACTTTTAGGCTTTCGATTTTGTAATTGGTGATCGACAAATAAGGATGATTCATGATTGCTGAATCGATTTCCTCATTCAATAGGATATAAGGAGTTTTTAACGGAACACTGTCCATCTCATGCGGACGTGTAAGACTATCTAGTTCCAAGGGTGCCTCGTTCTCATCCCAAAGAAAGGTAGCTAGTTTATATCCAGTACCTTGAAAATCTGTCGAGTAATTTCGGAACATGGCCTCTCTGTTTTGCACCTGAATAATCGCCTCAAGCGTATCGATATCTGGACGATCACCAAGATATGCCATTCGTTTAACTTGCACGAACCGCTGACTAGCAAGATCGTAGGCATTTTGAAGTACCTGGGTAGAATGATAAGCAAGAAACCAATTCCAATAGGCATATCCTGCCTCGTACATCAATTCATTCAATTGAAGTTTTTGTTCAAAATAGGTGCTTTGCTGATAAATTTTTGCTTTTTTTAATTCTGAGCGCCGTTGGTCGATGAACATCCCTTGACCGAGGCTAACCGATACTCCACCATACCATAGCCCCCCGTTAGGTGTTTTTTCTTCCGGATTAAGGTTGGCTCCTTGATTCATTTCAAATCCAGATTTTACTTCAATGCCATACCAGGTTGGGATTTTTAATCCGGCATTTAAAAAACTATAGTACTGAGTCCCCGCGTAGTATTTTTGATTGAGCTGATTGTATAGTTTTGGATCAAATCCACCTCGCGCTTTCATTACAGACTTCTCACCAAATTGAATTTTTAAATCGGCCTGCTTCGCTAACGGGTGATTTTGAATAACCAAGGCATAAAATCGTTCTTCTGAAAACACAGTCTGCGAAAAAGCACTTTCCATGAAGCAAATAGTCAGGAGGGAATAGAGGATATGTTTCATTGTTATTTCTTTGGCTTAATGTCCTTTTTCAAGTCCTTTGTTGCGTAAAATTCAGGCGGGAACCCATTGACAATTCGCCATAACTCATAACCGATAGGCACATCTTTCATGAGTATCATGGAACGTGCTCCTCCGCCAACGCGCAGGGCCTTTGGCCAAGCTCTATCTCCTTTTTTTGGTGAAATCAAAATTCGGAATGTTCCTTCTTCGGTAGCAAAATTATCGATGGCAAATACCTCACCACCAAAGGTTCCAAAACTACAATCTGGCCAGCCTGAAAATGCGATGGACGGCCATCCATCAAATTGAATGCGGACGTTTTGACCTTTCTCCAAGAGTGGAAGGTCCATTGGTCTGACATACATTTCAAGGGCTAAATCATAGTTTGACGGCATAATGGTGGCAATTGGATCTCCCTGTTTAATGGTTTCGCCTATGCCGCTTGAAAGTATTTTAGTCACAATTCCATCTTGAGGGGCGAGAATGAAATACATCCCATTTCGAATGGAATAATTCATGACTTGACTTTGAAGTTTTGTGACATCTACTTCAGCCTGATACATATCGGACAGCGCCGTAAATTTATCGGATTCTGCCTTGGCAACTTCATCGCGAAATTTGGCTTCGACTGAGCCGTATTCTACTTTTGCGTCAATGATGTCATTCCCGCTTTGAAGCAATTTCTGTTGCGCTGCGATCTGGTTGGCTTGTGCACGTTGCAATGTGAGACGACGCGTTTCCAAATCCGTTTGCGATTTAATTCCGTCCTCAACCAACTTTTCAAAGCGCTTGAATTGATCTTGAGCAATCTTATTATTTACCTGAGCCGTATGGTACTCCATGCTGTCTGTTTTCAATTTCAAACGCGCCTGATCAAGTTTGATTTTGGCTTGTTTCAGCTTCAATCGTCCTGTCTCTATGAGGGCATCTACCCGTGTATCCATGGAACTCACTTTATCCGAATAAGAAATCACGGATAGTTCTTTGTTTTTTAACTGCTGTTCGGTGCGGTCAATCAAGTTTGGATCAAAATAGTCGTCTTTGACTTCAGAGATATAAAGGATGGTATCTCCTTTTTTTACTGGGTCCCCATCTTTAACAAACCACTTCTCTACTTTTCCAGAAATCACCGTGTTGATGGTTTGAGGACGCTGCTCAGGACGAAGAGTGGTGACTTTTCCATTCGATTGAATGTTTTGGGTCCAAGGCAATAAGGAAATAACGAAGGCTGCAAAAACAAGGGCAAGTAGGGAGCGAATCAGTTTTTTCGACGATTTTTGTTTTTCAACAAGGTGCAAGGCAGTCATGAATGACTGATCGACTTCATTTTTATTGTGAGGCGATAGATTTAGCATGATTTCAAGTGTTTTTGGTAAGACTCATAGCTTCCTTCAAATCGAATTCGGCCATTTTCAAAGAGCAGAATGTGATCAGATAGTTCTAAAAACTTTGGTTCGTGGGTGGCCATTATGATTGTACGGTTGTTGATGCTTTTTATTCTTTCCGCCAGCATGTCGACTTGTGAAGGGCTCAATCCTCCGCCTAGGTTCTCAAATAAAATAAGTCTTGGTAAACCTATGATTACCCGAGCAAGAAACAATTTTGTTTTAACATCTAATGGAATAAAATGCCCTTCAGGATTAAGCATGGTTTCGTATTTTTCAGGACATTTTTCGATGAATTCAGTTAGCCCCAATTCGTGACACAAGTCTATTACGTCTTGAAAAGGAATTGACGTTCTTCCCATTGTAATGTTCTCGATAATTGTGGTGTACACAATTTGTTCTTGTTGAAGCATCGTGCCAATGTGTTCACGCATCAACGATTTATTTAAATTATCTGTTGGGATTCCATCGAGCGAAATATTTCCTTTTTCTAAGTCGTAAAGTCCTGTGATTAAGCAAAAAAGGACATTGGATGTTAAACTGGATTCAGAAATAATAGCCAATTTTTGGTTGGGTTTCACCTCAAAGGAAACGTCATGAAGTACCTGGGTTGGGTATTGCTCAGGCGTGTAAGTTAATTCGTTGCAGATGACATGAATTCCCCTTGCTTGGTCGTTTTGTAAGTCATTGCCTGTATATTTTTCAAGGGTTAAATCGGTTACTTGCCCAATCTTTTCTACAGCGGTTAATACATCGTAAACAACTTCAATATTTAAAATGAGTTTTTCTACAGATGACAAAACGAGAAGAATAATAATCTCCGCTGCAACGAATTGTCCAATATTGATTTGTCCATTGAGGACCAATAATCCGCCTGCAATCAATAAGGTAAGCGCAATAGCCACTTTAAAGATGATAAGGAAAACATATTGTTGAACCAAAATTTTGAAATGTGTGTTCCGCGCATCGAGATAATTGTGGAGAAAAAAATTCGTTTTTGTGATGTGTAATTTACTTTCTCCAGCCATTTTAAAGCTAATCCGAGAATGCGCAATCTCTTCCAGCCAATGCGTGATTTTGTACTTATAGGTGGATTCATTTAAACTAGATGCGAACCCCTTTTTTACGGTAAAACGAAGCATGAAATAGAGGAGTATGAGTAAGAAAAAGCCAATAAAAATGAAGAAACTGTGATAGAAAGAAAGAAGCACAAGTCCAAAGAGAATTTGCAAGACTGCTGAGGTCATGTCAATCAGTAATTTAGAGAGACCTTTTTGTAAAGTTAGCGTGTCGAAAAAACGATTCGTTAACTCCGGAGCATAGCGTTTTACAAGTTCGACCATTTTAATTTTAGGAATTCTGTCTGCAAAATCGAAGGCCGAACGTGTGAAAATGCGCTGCTGCAAGTTTTCTGTGATCCGAAGTTGGTAGATGTTCAGTACTCCAGAAAAGCCAATGGCTGAAACCACAAGTGCGACAAGCACAAACCAAGAGGTACTGATTTGACCCAACTGAATGAAGTTGATGATCATCTGAATACCTAAAGGCAATCCAAGGGACAATAGTCCGCTGAAAATCGCGAAAATGTAAATGTTTCTAATCTCCTTATGATCCGGTCGAATTAAGGCATAGAATCGGCTGAGCACTGAATTGTTTTGAGTAATCATTGGTGTAAAGTCTTAAAAATTAAATCTTCATAAAAAGATTCCACGAAATCTACATTTTCATGAACATTGGTGAGTCGGGGTAAGTGAATTGCGAAAAAACGTTGTTGGTTACTGCCTTCAATCATGCTCGATGCTAACATGTTGGGGTAGGGATACGTTGGATTTACAAGATTTATTGTTTCGGCCACGTTTTTTACGAGTTCCTTGTAAACCGAAAATACCCCAACTTTGTTCTCTTCGTCTACGTCTTTGGTAATGAGTGCTTTTGATGATTCGTTGATGATGATTTCTTTCAAGGCCAGCTCGTTTGAAAAGAGTGAATCTATTTCAGGGTTGGGCATTGCTGTTAGAATATGAATCGTCTTTCGAAGCTTTAATCTTGGCTCCTCAATGTTCTTTGTTTCTAATGCAATCCGTGTGGCTAAACATCCCCAATAACAATTGATTAGGTATAAAAGCAATTTGTGCTTGCTCTCAAAGTAACGGTAGACAGAGGCCTCGGTGGTTTGAATTTCAGTAGCTAATTTTTTAAAGGTAAAGCGCTCAAATCCTAGTTGACTCATTAATTCGATGCTTCCATCAATGATTTTTGTCCCTAACTCCGAAGTACTGGGGTCCTTCAAATAAAGATTTTCATTCACCGGGATCTTGATATGTGCTAAGATATTGTGCATAAAAGTAATTTGTGCAAATATAATAGTAATACTATTAATTTAATGAGTTTGTTTGTTAAAAAAATATAATGGTCCTGAACGTATAGGCCTTAAAAACTTGAATTAAGTTCAAAACTTCAACTTCAAAAGGCCTAACTTCAACATATGTTTAATTTTATGTACTGATGGATTATGCACTATTCACTTGTAAGCCAATGCAACTCATAAGACCCGATATGCTTCCCTTAGTACAGGTGTACGTCGCGCTGTTCTTGGCTATTATTGGAATAATTGGTTTGATTTCACTTCGATCAGGTTTAAAAAGTTTTCGGATAAGCCCAAGAAAAGTAACCTCATTTGGTAAACTATTAATAGGCATCGCAGGACTCGGATTTGTGATGTACAACTGGTTTGGCTACCACTCCGTTTTTGTGAAAAATGAGAAAATGATTGTTGGACAATTCGAATGTGGTCGTGCCATTTTGACGATTCAGCCGGATCACACAAGGAAAATAAACAGAAACGATAAATCCATCTCAACGAAAGGGAAATGGCAGTATGTTATGTCTGAAGACTGGTGTTATTGGGATTTAGAATCCAACGATTTCAACTTCAATTCACAAACGGGATCATCAAGTAGGGTAGATTTTAAAAAACAGCAATTGTACTTTGTAAAAGTAAATACGAGAAATAAAGTAGAATGAACACAACCGTTTCTAGTCTTTGAACTAGGAGCTTTAATTTTGACGCAATGAGACAAATCTTCCCAATCCTTCTATTCGCACTTGTATCATTTACCCTAAAGGGACAGCGTGTTGACGCCGGAAATGGCCATGCGCTGATCTTGGACAAAAATGGAAATGTTTGGGCCATTGGCAGAAACAATTTTGGTCAACTTGGAGATGGAACATTTGAAAATTCACCCATTCCGAAAAAGGTCAAAAACCTACCCGTCATTGTTGCGATTTCGCGCGGATACGACCACAGCATCGCGTTGGACAAAAATGGAAATGTGTATTTGTGGGGCAGAAATAACTACGGCCAACTTGGCTCCTCATCGCTCAATGATCAGAAGTCACCACAGAAATTACTCAATCACAACAATTTTTCTTCGGTTGAAGGTGGTTATTGGCATACTGTAGGACTTAAAAAAGACGGTACCGTCTGGTGTTGGGGACATAACTTTTTTGCTGAATTGGGAAATGGAACAAAGGAGCACAGTGCATGGCCGGTTGAAGTGCTGCAACGAACGACATCGAATGCTAAAGAAACGATAAGTGTTTTGACTGATGTCGTGCGCATAGCGTCTGTAGGTTACCATACCTTGGCGCTAAAAAAAGACGGTTCGGTTTGGGCTTGGGGAGGCAATTCGTACAACGAGCTTGGAAAAAAAGGGGAGGAGTTTCAGCCCTATGCCATTCAGGTAGAAGGAATTCCAAAGATTAAAGAAATCGCCGTTGGCTGGCATCATTCCGTTGCCTTGGATGACGATGGAAACATTTGGGTGTGGGGTTCTGATCCTGCCTTTCAATTTAAGGAAGAAACGAAAAAATCCTACGACCACCCAGTTTGTTTGAAGGGCCTTCCAAAATTCACGAAGATTGCTTGTGGCAGCTGGCATTCCTTGGCGATTGACGAAAACAACAAAGCATGGGCCTGGGGTAAGAACCATTTTGGGATGTTAGGCACAGGCGACACGATCAGCCGGTCCTTACCCATGTTAATTCCTCAGTTAAGGAACATCGTTGACATTGGTGGTGGCTGCTTTCAGTCAATTGCGGTCGATGCCACTGGTCAGATTTTTACCTTTGGTGACAATCCTTCAGGGCAGCTTGGTATTGGAAATTATTCGAGGTGCTATTCACCCAAATTAATGCCACTCGATATGAATGGTGTAATGTCCAATGACTTCAGATCTTCGCAGAAACAAACGCATTCAAGCCTTAAAAAAGATTCAATCTTTAATGGTGAATTTCTCCTCAAGGTGTTGAAATATTTCGTGTTCTTATCCAGCATAGTGCTGAATATTGTGTTGTTCAGAAAGCTGCGGCATAAGCCTTAGAAGGACACATTCAAAATAGAATCGCATAAAAATCGAGAAGCACATTGTACCTCTCGTGTTAAATTTGAGTAAATCTATTTACTCAAAGTGGCAGATTCTGTCGTTGTTGAATTTCACTTAGTAGCTGTAGTTCATGTACTTCAGAAACGATTTTAAGTTATGCAATGAAAATAGCCCAATTACCCCCATTTTCGCGGTCAAATTCGGTCTTAAATTGGTGAAATTACTGAACGTTGGTTCATCACATAAATACAATTAATAGTACATTTGTTCATGCATACTGGAAGAAAAATCACGGTTTTACAAACATTAAAATGGACATCTAAGAACATTTTAATTTTTACTGTCCTTACAACAACCCTAGTCATATTATATGAGCTCCTAGATTTTAAATGGATGACAATACCATTTTTACCGATCTCACTCATTGGAATAGCTGTTGCTTTTACCATAGGATTTAAAAACAATGCTGCGTATGACCGAATGTGGGAGGCGAGAAAAAGTTGGGGAAGTATTGTGAATGAGAGTAGAACGTGGGCAGTTCAATCGCTCAGTTATCCTACATCAAACGAAACGGAAAAGAAGAAGCTGATTGATCGACATATTGCTTGGTTAACAACTTTGCGTTTTCAACTCAGAAAATCTCAATCATGGGAACATAACGATTTAGCGAGCAACAATAAGCGCGATTTTTTTGAAATAGAAGAATACAGTGGAAATTTAGATGGACTCATAAAAGGATTGATTGATGAAAATGAGTGGGAAGAAGTTAAAAACTGTAGAAATCCTGCTGCACAATTATTGACGAATCAATCAAATCACTTGTCAGAATTGGAAAAAAAAGGAGAATTACCTTTGCGGAAACAAATCGAAATGTTGAGAACAATTCGTGAATTATATGTGGCACAAGGACAAAGTGAGCGAATTAAAAACTTTCCTTTTCCTCGCCAATATGCGTCAATGAGTTTGTATTTCGTCTGGATTTTTATTTTTCTATTGCCTATTGGCTTGATGAATGAGTTTGCCAAAGCCGGGCAATATTTTGTTTGGCTCACAATTCCATTTTGTGTTTTGGTCTCATGGGTGTTTCACACACTTGAACGAATCGGAGATTTTAGTGAAAATCCTTTTGAAGGATCGCCGAATGATGTTCCAATCACAACAATTAGTAAGGGGATAGAAGCTGATTTAAGACAAATGATTGATAGAAAACAAGAATCGGAAAAAATAGTGGTGAAACGAAATGTTCAGTTTTAATTATCTGATTTCATGTTGTCTATCAACAAGTAAAAACCATTGTTGCTCGACTAAATCCACCTTCATATTTTATCCAATCAGTTTAACCTTGATTTACTGACCCCATCGGGGTCGAATGTCTAAGCTGCGGCATAAGCATTAGAAGGCTGCATTCAAAATAAAATCGCATAAAAAAAACGAGAAGCACATTGTACCTCTCGTTTTTAATTTTCGTCATTCTATTTCTTTAAAGTGGCAGATTCAAATCTTTATTGAATTTCACTTTGTAGCTGTAGTTCAAGATTCTACTTTCTTTAGTTTTTAGCTCAATCTTCCATTTGATCATTCCAGTGCGTGTATCGTACTCCGCTTTTCCAAGGTCAATGGCTTCAATCAAGATGTCGGCGTTCTGCGTAATTGGCAATTGATCTTCGATGATCAACTCGATGCCTGTAGCCTTCAGATTCTTGATTTCAATGGAGTAGGCCATAATCTTCTCTTTTTTGTCACCAACGATTTTCTCTTTGCATTCTTTTTTCATCAACAGGCGCTTCACGACAATGTTTGGATCACGTCCCATGCTCAATGTAAGCGTATCTTCCATGGTTGTAGGGTCAATGTATGTTTCGCCGACATAACTTCCATCAAAGAAGATATTTGCTTCAGCAGGAACAAGTCCGAGTTCATCCAACTTAGAAAGTTGCGCCACCAAGTATACCGATGGATCTATTTTTGGAACCGTATAGTACGCATAATTGGCATCTAGATCGACTATTTTAATCAAGACCATGTATTGCTCGTTGTTGGATTTAATGCTGTACGGCAAGTCAATTCTGAATTCTGCGGAAGTCAATTGACGTACCACCTGCACAAATTGGTTGGAAGTTACTGCATCTCTCTCTTTTTCTTCATCTTGACTAACTGCAGAAGCTGGTGCTTGATTGGTATACCCATAAGACAAGCTTTCTTGTTTTTTGAATTGTACATTGTCATCGTAACCTCGAGTTTGGTAAGTGTAGTAGTCTACATACCACGGATGCAATGTCGGTTTTGTCTTGTTTTGGTAAGGGTTGTTGGTGGAGATGTTCAGTTTCACATTGTCCCAGTCCAATCCTGAGTTTTGAAACACCATTGCCTTGTAGGTCAGGTTGATTTTTGATGTCATCCCATCGCTGCGCAAATCATACTTAGGTACCCATCCTGCGGCTGAAACCAAATAAGAAATGTTCAGTTTTCCCGTCATGATTTCTTTGCACTGCAAGGTAACCGTAATGCGGTGTCGTGGACCTTGGTCATCAGCCGATTGTCCTGCACTGCTTTGATGCTGGCGCATTTTCGTTAGACGGTCTTCCATCGCGCGCTTCTTCTCGTTTTTATCCGCTTTTCGGCGATTCAAAGCTTGCAAACGCTTGTTGATTTCCATCATTTTAGTGGAGTAGTAGTCCACCGCTTGCTTTAATAAGTTGATGGAGTCATTCACTTTTCCTTGACCGCGAATTGCTCCGTTGTTGGAAAGGATGTTCTTCGTAGCCACCAACACATCGATTTCATCTTGAATGTCTTGAATGTCGTAATTCATCAATTTCAAAGAGTCTTCGAGCAGCTGAATGTCTCTTCTTATTTTTAATGGCAAACCTTCAAGGCTGATTTCTTTTGGTTCGGGGTAGTAAATTGAATATTTTGAATCGAGAATGATAACGTCACCTGTTGCTTTGACCTGAAGGCTATTGGCATCGATTGTTGGACTTATTCCTTCGATGATCACTTCGGTGATTCCAGGTTTGATGGAATAACTTGCACGCTGAAAGAGCTGAGCGCCTTGCGCATAGACTGTTACTTCAGTGATGGTCGATTTTACAATCTCTTTGTCTCCGGCATTCGAAACGAATGACACAATGAGAAATACTAGGGGGGGAATCAGTTTATTCATGTCTTTTAAATTTGAGCTTTGATACAAGCTGTTGCGTCAATGGTTCAATGACGAAGTAAAAAAACATGCAATACCTATTAAATCAGCGCTTTAATCTCACGAATAATTCGTTCTGCCAATTCATTTGCTTTGGATTCATTCTCACTTTCGGAATAGATCCGAATGATGGGTTCTGTGTTGCTTTTACGCAAGTGCACCCATTCTTTGCCGATGTAGATTTTCACTCCATCTGTTGTGTCAACTTCTTCATGAACGTAATTCAACGACATAAAAGCAAGAACCTGATCCACATCAATGTCAGGTGTCAATTCAATCTTATTTTTCGAGATGGTGTATTTCGGGTAACTGTCACGCAATTGAGAAACACTCATCTTTTTGTGTGCCAAATGGCTTAAAAATAAAGCGATACCAACCAAAGAGTCACGTCCATAGTGCAATTCCGGGTAGATGATTCCACCGTTACCTTCACCACCAATGACTGCATTTGTTTCTTTCATTTTTGCCACTACATTCACTTCTCCAACTGCTGAAGCGGAATAGATCAGGCCACGATCTTCTGTGATGTCGCGCAATGCACGGGTAGAGGAGAGGTTTGAAACAGTTGCGCCAGGTGTATGTGTCAATACGTAATCGGCTACGGCAACGAGGGTATATTCTTCACCAAACATGCTTCCATCTTCACAGACCAATGCGAGACGATCAACATCAGGATCTACCGTAATACCCAGTTGAGCGCCAACTTCTTTGATCTTATCGGAAAGGTCTGTGAGATGCTCTGGAAGTGGTTCTGGGTTGTGCGGGAAATGTCCAGTTGGCTCGCAATACATTTCGGTGATGTTTGAAACGCCCAATGCACGCAACAAAGCGGGAACAAATATTCCTCCTGAGGAATTTACGGCATCCACAACGATCGAAAAGTTCGCTGCTTGAATGGCTTTTGCATCGACCAAGGGTAAGGCCAATATGGCATCAATGTGTTTTTGCATGTAAGAATTGTCCTTCGTGACAATCCCCAAATCATCCACTTCAGCAAAATCAAAACGCTCCTCAGCGGCAATCGCCAATAGGTTCTCACCATCGGCACCAGAAATAAACTCCCCCTTTTGGTTCAATAATTTTAAAGCATTCCATTGCTTTGGATTGTGACTCGCTGTAAGTATGATCCCCCCTTGAGCTTGCTCTAAGGGCACAGCGACTTCAACTGTAGGTGTTGTGGATAAGCCAAGATCAATCACGTCAATCCCAAGTCCGATTAAGGTCGAAACAACAAGATCAGAAATCATTGGTCCCGAAATTCGTGCATCACGGCCAATCACAACTTTGATTTTTTTACCACTGTGTTGTTCTTTCAACCATGTACCATAGGCAGCCGCAAATTTTACGGCATCAACAGGCGTTAGACCTTGATCCACTTTTCCACCAATGGTTCCGCGGATTCCCGAAATTGATTTGATTAATGTCATGATGTTAACGTTGGTTATTGATTGTCTGAATAGACATTCGAATGTATTATTTTTTCTCGGAAAGACTCTTCTTCATTGCAACCATCTTGAGGCAGGCAATGGCACATTCAATTCCTTTGTTGCCGTGAATCCCACCTGAACGATCTATAGATTGTTGAAGGGTGTTGTCGGTCAAGAGGCAGAACGCCACAGGAACATTGTATTTCAAGTTGACATCTTTGATCCCTTGGGTAGCGCCATCACAAACAAAATCAAAATGGCGTGTTTCTCCTTGAATGACCACACCAATGGCTATTGCACCATCAATATTGGCGTATTCGCACATAAATTGAGCGCCTAAAGGCAACTCAAAGGCACCAGGAACAAAGTGTACAAGAATGTCTTCTTCGTGCACCCCGTTGTCTTTTAGGGCGCTACGAGCTCCTTCCAATAGGTTCAAGGTAATTGAATCGTTCCATTCAGAAACAACAATGCCGATTTTAAAACCGGCACCGTTTGGAACTTCTTCCTGAATATAGTCAGACAAATTGCGTAAAGCAGTTGCCATTATTTCTTTATTTTATTCGACGAACGAGCGATGTACTTCTCGATAGATTTTTGTCCTGCAAATGCTGAGTAATCGTCTTTAATTCTGGTGTAGCATTC
>JBILBT010000209.1:0-5557 GCA_044353545.1 Crocinitomicaceae bacterium
CCACTTCACCATCTTTTGGCAATTTTTCTTTCGGCAAATTCTTGAAGTAATCTGGATAATCAATGACCATGACAGGCTTATCGTCCTTTGTCACTTGCGGACGGAACTGTTTGTCCGTCAATTGAATGGTATCCTTCACATATTCGTATTGCTTTACTAGTTTGAGTCCGTCGAGCGCGGGAACAGATGATGCCGAAACTTGACGGTCCGTGTATTGGTCAGCCCAGGTGTTGAGTGTTGAACCATTTTGCTTAAAAACTGCCCAAAAGGCAATCACCACGGCAAAAATTGCCAACATGGCAGCTACAGGACGACGCTCCTCTTTCGGACTTTTTATAAGGAGATACACATAAAAGAAGATCACAGGAATACAACCAAACAAGAAGGCATCTGTTGTTCGAGTTTTTACGATTGGCTCTGGCAAGAAATAGCCGATCAATCCAAAAGCAATTGCCGGGAGCAAGATGATTCCAAAAATCTTCGCTAGCGACATGTCAGATTCTGCTTTTGGTTTGATGACATCCGCATGCTTGAAATGGCGTGTGCCCATCCAAAAAATAATGATTCCCAAGAACATTCCAATACCTGCAGCGATGAATGCCGCGCCCCATCCAATCATGTTGTACAAGGCCGCACCGAAGAAATTACAAATGAAGGCCCCCACATTTATTCCCATGTAGAAAATGCTATACCCTGAATCTTTGAGCGCTTTGTACTCCTCGTTGTTGTACAAATTACCTAGCAAGGTCGAGATGTTCGGCTTGAAAAATCCATTCCCGAGAATAACCAAGAACATGGACAAATAAAGCATATTTAAATCATGAATCGCCATCAAGCAGTATCCTCCGCCCATAAGCAAACCTCCGATGGTGATTGAACGGCGATAACCCAAAATGCGGTCGGCGAGCAGTCCACCGATAAAAGGTGTTAAAAACACAAAGGCGATGAAGGTGCCGTATAAATCAGACGCCTCTTCCTCGCTCATGCCAAAACCATCCACTTTATCCTTGAGATAGAGAGTGAAAATTCCAATCATGAGGTAATATCCGAAACGTTCCCACATTTCAGAGAAGAACAAATAGGGTAAAGCTTTTGGGTGTTTTTGTGCGGCCATTTCTTAGTGAGTTAAAGCTTAATATTGAACAAGACCATTCAACAGGTCTTCGATGGTTTTTTGATACTTAGACAACAGATTTTGGGAAGTATATCCGATAAACTGTATGGTTCCTTTTTCACTTGAAAAATAATAGCAGTAATAACTGAATTTGATTCCACTCAGTGTGCCGTTCATCTGCATCATCAGCACTTTAAGTCCGTTAACCATGCGGTATTCCTCTTTTGCCACATATACGTCGGGAGCAACATCGCGGGCGTTTTCAAGAGCGATTTCTTTAAGCGACTCTAAGGGGATTTCTACCTGCTCAGTGATCAACATAGCATACAGATCACCTTGATTCAAAGTCAATTGGTACTCATAGGCATCGTCGCCCTTGCCTTTTTCAATGGTCCATTTCTTCGAATCCAGGTAGACTCCAATATTAAATTTAGTGCTTTTCAAGAGAAATGCAGATGTCGCTGGACGGACGAATTTCAAGGGATTCATAAGAATTTCTTCTTCTACAAGCTCACCACTTTCCACATATTCCCATTGACCATTCTCAAAAAGAACGACCTCCTCCCCATTCTCAGTTATCGCTTTAATTTGAGCGTTCGTTATTCCACAACAAGCTGTAAATGCGACAGCGAAAAAAATCCGTTTCATGTTCATTAAGTGTAAAAAAAGCAGCCCCAATAGAGACTGCTTTTCATCGTTTATTAAAAATAGTTATTTAACGCCATGCATCATCTTCACGAGGAAGCTGCTCAGCAAGAAGAGAATGATTGATGATCCACCCGCTAGGTAAACGAACAACCAGAAGAAGGATTTCAAATCAACGATTTTCATTCCTAAAAATTCTTTCTCTTTGTTCAATGACAATTTCGCCATTGCAATTTTCTCCTCTTGAATCAACTTGTGGTACTCCTCTTGTTTCTTTTTATCCTTTGTTTTTGGAAAAAGATTGTTGAAGTTTACAGCAGAATAAGGAATCTTTGTATCGTTTCCATCTGCATCTGTCATTGGAACAACGTTGGCGTGAACACCTTTGAATCTCAAGCCTTTCGCCTTATATCCTTCCACTTCCTTTTCTGCAGCTACCCATACTTGGGCAACTTCGACAGTATCCTTCGTCACATCGTCTATGGCAACTGATATGGTTTTGTTTACCATGACTTTAACCTCCATGACATCATTTCCTGTATTTGCAGAAATTGAAACTGTATCTGAAACAGCAACAGTATCCGCAACAGCAGATTCTTTCACTTCCCGCGTCACTTCAACCTGAATGGTTTTGTCCGAATATTTATCAGCTACCAATACGTAAGCATTGTGCTCAGTTGTCGTATATTTTTCTTCTAAGGCGCGCACTTGTGCAGCTGTTACCTCTGGCTCAGGATAGAACGAGGAAAGGAATCCCGCGAAGTTGTTCGCTGCTGCGGTGCTCAAGAACCATACTCCCATCAACAAGGAAGCGAAACGCACTGGCGCCAATTTATTCACCATTGAAAGTCCAATCGGAGAAAGGAATAACTCCCCAATGGTATGAATCAAGTACAAACCTGTCAACCAAATCATACTCACTTTTACTCCTGGCTCAACACCATCTACACCAAATGCGATGAACACATACCCAAGTGCCAACAAGAAAAGACCTATTGCTTGTTTGTATGGTGACGCAGGCTCAAGTCCACGCTTCGACAATGCCGTCCAAAGAACGGAGATCACTGGAGCAAGAATAACGATGAATACCGCATTGAAACTATTAAACCAACTCGCAGGCATTGAGAAACCAAGGATATTTCGGTTTGTTTGTTCAGCAGCAAAGAAGGTAAGCGATGCTCCAGCTTGCTCAAACGCCGCCCAGAAGAAAATCACAAAGAAGGCGACGATATAGATCACACCAATGCGTTGTTTCTCTACTTTATTGAGGGATGGATCAAAAATAATGATCAATGGAATGGCCAATGAAATGGCGAAGATGAACGCAGAAATGTAGTTGTTCACGATCTTAATCATCGATTCATCTGGAACAGCCGCAAAGACATATAAACGCAATGCAACGAGCGCAAGCATTCCGACCAATACTCCGACGTAAACATTCTTTTTGCTTTTCGGTGCAGAAGATTCTGCTGTTGAATCACTAGACTCTTGCGCTAAACGTTGACGGTTAGGAATATCACCAATTGGAGTTCCCTCAGGTGAAACAAGCAATGTATCTTTTTTCATTTTGAAGGTAATCACCGAGATGATCATCCCTATGCATGCTGCCAAAAACCCCCATTTGAAGGCATATGGAATCGCATTGTCGTCAGCATCGTAACGCTCACCCAGTCCACCACAAATCAAAGGTGCGATGAATGCACCAAGGTTAATCCCCATGTAGAAAATGGTATATGCCGCATCTTTACGCTTGTCAGTTTCTGCATACAATTGTCCAACGAGTGTAGAGATATTTGGTTTAAAAAATCCATTTCCGAAGATGAGTGATGTCAATCCGACAATCATCAAAGGCAAAGAAAGAGCAGTGTTTTCATAGAACCATGCCGCCATAAACATGAAGAATTGCCCGATAGCCATCATGACACCTCCGACCATGATAGACTTTCTATTTCCCCAAATGTTATCGGCGAAATATCCACCAATGATTGGTGTCAAGTACACCAAACTGGTGTAAGAACCATAAATTCCAGAAGCTGTTTCTTTGTCAAAAAGAAGGGCTTGCGTAAGGAAGAGCGTAAAGATGGCGCGCATTCCATAGTAGGAGAATCGCTCCCACATTTCCGTTGTAAAAAGGAGATAGAGTCCCTTAGGGTGTCCCTTCTGTGCAGTGTTTTCCATGGTAGTTTGTTAAATTTTGTGTCGTGAAAATATAAAAATTATTTAAAACTTCGCCTTTTGAAACTTAAGCCAATGTACTTCAATGCACATACGCATCATCATCAACAGGTAAATCACGAGGTGTACAACCTGCGTGTTGACGAAGAAATTTGCGCCAATTTTTCGATTGGAATTCATCCTTGGGATGCTTCAGAAGGCTTGAAAAACCTGCCTTTTATCGAAAAATTTATTCAAAAAAAAGAATGTATCGCCATTGGTGAAACTGGCTTAGATCGCATTCAAGGTCCAGACTTAGCTGTTCAAGAATGGCTTTTTCTCAAGCACATTGAGTTGTCCGAAACTTATCAACTGCCGCTCATTGTTCATTGCGTTCGCTCTTGGAATGAGTTAAAAATGACGCGCAGAGAACTAAACCCAAGCCAATATTGGGTTTATCATGGGATTTCGAAAGCAAACTTGATCGATGAGGTTCTTCAAGAAGGATTTATTTTAAGTATTGGCGCTAACGTGTTGACGAATGAAAAGCTACAAGCGGCAATAAAAGGGATTCCATTTGATCAACTACTCATTGAAACAGATGATTCACTGGTGCCCATTGAAAACATGTATTATAAAATCGCTGAGCTGAAAGGAATACCGGTCGATGCACTGCAAGAGAAAATAGCATGTACTTTTAAACGAATTTTTAGCAAATGGAACAATGGTTAGAACGCACTGAGTTGATTCTCGGAGAAGATAAACTCGACACCTTACAAAAATCCCATGTTCTGATTGTGGGACTTGGCGGAATAGGCTCATTTGCGGCGGAATTTATTGCCCGGGCAGGCGTTGGTACCATGACCATTATAGATGGCGACGTATTTGATCCCACGAATAAAAACCGGCAATTGACGGCGCTCGACTCGACCATTGGCAGAAACAAAGCCCTCGTACTTGGGGAAAGATTGAAAGACATCAATCCAAATCTAACACTTCACATTCTTGAAGAATTTGTTGAGCCAGAGCGCGTTTGGGAAATTTTGACTGAATTTAAGCCCGAGATTGTGATGGACTGCATCGACTCGGTGACGCCAAAAATCGAGTGGATCGCGGCATGTATTCGACAAAAAATAAAGATTATTTCTCATTTCGGGGCTGGCGGAAAAATAGACCCGACGCGCGTACAGGTGGTCAATCTTCCCAGCACCTACAATTGCAAACTCGCTGCTCATGTGAAAAAACGCTTGAAAAAACGAGGGATTACGCCTAAAACTGTACGTGCCGTTTTTTCGTCCGAACTGCAACTAAAGGACTCCCTTAAAATGACCAACGGGTTCAACTATAAACGCTCCTTTTACGGAACGGTAAGCTACATGCCTGCATTATTTGGTTTATATGGAGCAGCAGATGTGTTGCGTTATTTGACGCGTGACTAATCTAATTGTCATCTCTTTAGGACCTACTCATTCACGTGAATTAGCATCCATACTTGGAGACTTTTACTATCTTTACTTCTCACAAAGTTTACATGCGCAGACTCTTTTCATTGGTTTTTATTCTTTCGCTCTCGAGCGTTTTTTTCTCCTGCAACCTGCGGGCTAAGAAGAATTTGAGCCATACGGAAGTGATTGCCGACTCGGT
>JBILBT010000210.1:0-5549 GCA_044353545.1 Crocinitomicaceae bacterium
AAATGAAGAATTATGTGGTTTGAAAAACTCACAGGATTTTCCGAAGAAAATCATCATCAAGTTCAGCTAAACATAGAGGTACTTGGCAAAAATCTCGTTTCAAAAGTCAATGGCTCATCTTATCAATTTGGTAGCCTTGAGGTACCACAGTTGGTTGATCTAAGGCAAAGAAGCCATAGTTTTCCAAAAGGCATTGCATCCATCCGTGTATCAGAGCATGTTGGAAACATACAGGATTTTCATTGTGACCCAATCAATGATGGTGCGATTTTTCAAGCAGCATCGCAGTTCAATCTTCTGGAAATGGTGGGTCCTGATGTTACCCCTGAAAACGGTGTTGGTATATACGAATACGATAAAACGCAAGGACCAGCATGCGCAATTAGCTGCGGTGCAGGAACCATCTATAGAAATTACTTTGCAGATGTGAACGGACACCGTGGTCAAACCAAGGACAACCAAATTGACTGTTTAAAGGATCTTGGTCGTGCTTTGGGCAATGAAAATGAGCGCTTGTGGCAAATGCGCAATGGATATGCACTGCCAAGTCCAGACGGATTAAGTGAAGTAAATCAACAGATTGAGAAACTGTCGAATGAAGAGTACGACCAACTCAAAGCATTACTTCGGGTTGGAATTCAATGGGAAACTCAAGTGACATTAAATGGATGTTCTTCCATTGTTAGCCAGGTTTATTGCTCCGGACTGCCTGTGTCCTATTCGAGCATACCTCAATCGGATTGGGAGCCTTTTGCACGAATGATTCTCGATGCCTGTTATGAGGCTACATTTCACGCTGGAGTAATCAATTACCACAAAACTGGAAATCCAAATGTTTATTTGACACTTGTCGGTGGTGGCGCCTTCGGAAATTCTACAGAATGGATTTTTGATGCCATTCGTTTGTGTTTAAGTAAATTTAAATCTGAACCTTTGGATGTTCGTATCGTAAGTTATGGAAGAAGTAACCCAGCTATTCAATCGCTGATTGCTTCATTTTAAAGATTAAAAATATATGCTAGACTTGTCATGACAGAAATAAAACTGAATTATCAATCCAACGATTTACGAGAAATCTATTTCGGTGAAGGCCATCAGAAATACTTCTTTGGTCCCGATACCAAACGTCAATCGTGGATGTTGGTGATTGCGCTTGTGCTTTACCCATTCTTCCTTGTCTATTCCATACAACTCGAAGACAATTGGTTGATGATATTAGGGACGATTTATCTAGGATTAGTGATGTATGATTTTCAGCGGAAGACGAGACCAATTATCTACTGGAAAAAGTCTGTAGAAGCCTTTCTTGAACTTGTAGACAACAACCCTGAACATCGATTGGTCTTCAATGAAGAGCATATTACGTTTATTCAAGGAGACACCGAAACAATCTTGCAATGGTCCATCATTAAACGTGCATCAATCAATGCAGACTACATTGGATTAACTGCTGATTCCAACCTCCTTTTTCCAAAAAATTCAATGTCAGAAAAGGAATTTGACGAACTGAAAAAAATCGTGAAGAGAAAAGTTGTACAGGTAATTAAAAATTAAGAATTTGATGCTGCGCAATTTGATGCCTACGGCAATTCAAGAAATATCAAGTCTTATCGTCTTAAAATCTTGACATCTTAAAATCCACTTGTCTTTTAAAACAGAATTCCGTACATTTAGTATACGTTAAACCACTAACCACCTACTCCGCCATGAGAAAACCACTACTCGCCGCATTTTGTGTCCTTGCCTTACATTCATTTTCGCAAACCGATAAATTCGGTATTTCAGCACAAGTATTTAATCCAACCAATGATGTGCAAGTGTACTGGTTCAACATCGATTACGAATCGATTGACAACCATAATCTCAAAGACAAATCTTTCGGATTAGGGACACAGATTTACTACAATCTGAAGAATGAAACCCAGCTTCGCTTTCGTTTTGGGTGGTCTCGAATACACATTTTGGAAATTCAAGATCAAGACATCCCATCTTTAGGAGTACATGTTTTGGATCAGGGGCTTGGGAGACAAAATCAATTTCATTTTGCGCCAGGGATCGGATCGTCTTTGGAGAAGTCCCGATTTCAACTGATTGGCGGATTTGAATTGCCCATCAATTATGTCGGACGTTTTGATTTGACTGCAGATTATCGCGAATTCAACATTTCCAATGACAGTTTACTAGAGCAAAGCCATTCGACGATTTCCATTCCAGCTGGTTTCTCGATTGGACTTGGTGCCTACCTCGGTTTTGTCTACAATTTCAAAAAATTCATTTCTGTAGGCGCTGAATTCTCCCCTTCACTTCTCTATGGAAACTATGGCGGACGCACGGCCACATCAGAAATCTCTTCCCCCTTTCAATTTGATGCGACATACACCGATGATGGCAATTCAGGATTCACGTTTTACCAGAATCGGTTTTCTTTGAATATTTTTTATCGATTTCAGTCACTCAAAAAGGAGCGCAACAATTCACGGTTTCTCACACCTCATTTCCTATAAACTTATCTCTCCTCAATCAAGGTCTCTACCGCCTTGTTGTATTTGAACAGAAAATCATACATTTCATCCGTACGAAAAACTCGTTCAAGTGCGCCATGATCGGCGCCTTCAACCACTGTGAATGTCAAATTATCACCACCGTTGCAAGCGCGAATGGCATTCACTACTTTCTGAGATTCGGATAAGGGAACAGCCGCATCGCGGTTACCGTGCTGAATCCACAAAGGAACAGTCGCTAGGTCACAGCCGTCGCTTGGGTTTCCGCCACCACACAAAGCCACGGCAGCGGTAACAACTTCAGGATAGGCACCCGCAAAATGAAGTGTTCCATAGCCCCCTAAACTCATACCAGCGACATAAACACGGTTGGTATCTGTCGGATATTGTGACTGAACATACCGCAGTACATCCAAAACCTTTTGAGGCTCCCAGGACTTGCCTGCTGGAACTTGCGGTGCAATGACGATTGCAGGGATGCTTCGGCCGCGCTCAATTTCTTTGATGACCCCGTATTTCTTTACCAGTTCTAAGTTTGATCCGGAAAGACTTCTTCCGTGAAGAAAAATTAAGATTGGTGGGTTGTTCTTTAAAATGCTGTCGGCTGGCAGATTGATCCAAAAGTTATAGTCTGCTTTTCCAATTACCGTCGAAAGTTGCGCTCTTGCAGAAAAGGCTGAAACAAAAAATGCGAACAGAATGAAGTTTATTTTTTTCATAGGACCATAAAGATAGGCCCTTCTGTACTTGACGCGTGTTAAAAAATGTCAACAGAAAATCTGAAAGGAATCAACATAACATTAACCAAACCACACATCCGTGATCAGTTCACATCCTGCCTGTTGATTTACGCGTTCGATGATGATGGATTTTCCATACGACAATTCGTCGCGCATGACAGAGGAATCCATAGTGATGTAAAGTGTTTTATTGCGCACCGAAATTGACTTTGTGCGATTGGCCACAGCAATACCCATCATCTCTGGCCATGCAGCAATCACATCCATTTCCTTCATTCTTCCGTCCAAGCGATAGGCTTTCATCAGTTTATTGACTAAATCGCCTAGTAGGTGTTGATTCTTGTCTAATTTTCTATCCGCCATGGTTCATTTTTATCTCTAACGAATCAACGGCATGAATCTCACCTTGAGAAACACGAAACATTGAAAATTCTATCTTACTATTCCTAAAAATAGCGTTTAATCTGTCTTCATCCGTATCGGTGACCAATACTTGTCCAAAATAATGTTCCGAAACGAGATCTAGCAAGCGCTTAACGCGGTCATTGTCGAGTTTATCGAAAATATCGTCCAACAAAAGAATGGGTGCCAATGCAAGATGCTCCTTCAACAATTCATACTGTGCCAAACGCATAGCGATGATCAAAGATTTCTGCTGTCCTTGAGATCCGTATTTTTTAATGGGATGTCCCTTGATGGTGAACACCAAATCATCTTTGTGAATGCCGGCATTGGTGAATTGTGAAAAGGCATCCTTCCGCTCGTTTTCTTTCAAAAGTGTTCCAAAGTCCGACTCGTTCAGTTGCGAGCGGTATTCGATACCTACCTCTTCATGTTCTAAGCCGATGAAGTTGTATTTCTCCTGAAAAACAGGAATGTATTCTTGGATGAATGCCTTTCGAACTGCATGAATGATGTTTCCTGAACTCACCAATTGTTCGTTCCAAACATCCATCGATTCACGGTCAAACAATCCATGAGAAAACATATTTTTCAGCAAGGCATTGCGTTGTTCCAAAATTCTGGTGTATCGCTGCACTTCATCCAGATAAGCGCGATCAAATTGTGCAATAATGCTGTCCATCCATTTTCTGCGGATCTCACTTCCCTCGGAAATCAAATCACGGTCGTACGGAGAAATCACCACCACAGGAAATTGACCGATGTGGTCAGCCAATTTTTCATATTCTTTTTTGTTCCGTTTAAACACCTTTTTCGCACCAGACTTTACCGCGCAATGGATGCTTATTTCTTTTTCTTCCTTTTGAAAAGCCCCTTGAATGGAAAAAAACGGTTGGTCGAAACGAATGTTTTGACGGTCCATCACGTTCAAAAAACTCTTGCACAATCCGAGGTAATGCACGGCGTCTAGAACATTTGTCTTACCAGATCCATTCTTTCCAACAAAACAATTCACGTTTTCAGAGAGGCGAATTTCCGCTTCTTCGTAATTTCTAAAGTTGATTAAATGGAGACTTTGCAAATGCATATATGCAAAAATAAGTGGATTTTCAATGAATAAAACGGAATAAGCCTATAGTTTTTAACCAATTCGATGTGTTGAAAACCACTGAAAAAAACACAATCGGAAGAATGAAAAAAAAAACTATTTTTGCATCGCTTCTAAAATTGGAGATAATGTTAGAAAATTTTTCTTTTCAAGAGCTTAAACGACGCTTTGATTCAAACAAGAACTTTCGTTTAGGTACTTATATCGCCGGAGGGGTGATTGTATTGGTTTTGGGAATCTTGGTGTATCGCCAATTTATGTGGAAACCTGCAAACGAGAAATCGAAAGATTCTTGGTGGATTGGGTTGAACTATGCTCAAAAAGATTCTACGGATCAAGCGATTGATGCACTTCGTGGTCAAGTGAAAAAATTTGACGGTAAAGTGGGTGGTGAAGATGCTCAGTACCTTCTTGCTCGTCAGTACATGGCAAAGGGAGAATTTAAAAAGGCGCTTTCAGAATTGGAAGGCGTTGATTTGAATGATACTTATGTTTCCGTCATGGCAGTTGGCTTACAAGCAGATTGCCACAGTGAATTGAAACACTACGACGAAGCTGCTGAGTTGTACATGGAGGCTACTGAAATGGAAGACAATGATTTGACTACACCAATGTACTTGTTCAAGGCTGGTTTGTGTTACGAAAAATTAAAAGATTTCGAAAAAGCGACAGAATGCTACACCAGAATTAAAGACGATTACTCAGCATTTGCAGGACAAAAATCTATCGAGAAGTACATCGCTCGTTCGTCGAATAAAATAAAGAAATAATGGCAACTGCTTTACGCAATTTGTCTGA
>JBILBT010000211.1:0-5514 GCA_044353545.1 Crocinitomicaceae bacterium
TAGTGTCATGCAAGTGTCCTTTTGCTGCGCAGAAGCAAAGAATCCAACAAAGAAAACAAACAAGGAAAGAAAAAGTCTCATCTTTTTTTTCTCAAAAATAAGCATAAACCAACTTCACACGCATCAAGGGACTATCTTTGCCCCCTTAAATAATAAGTTATGATTTCAGTTGATGGTCTTGCCGTAGAGTTCAGTGGAAAAGTCTTGTTTAGTGATGTAAACTTTGTGATCAATGACAACGATAAGATTGCACTAATGGGAAAAAATGGTGCAGGAAAATCTACCCTACTGAAAATACTTGCAGGTCAAAGCAAGCCAACAAAAGGAGGAGTTTCTTCACCAAAAGGTACCGTCATCGCATACTTACCGCAGCATTTGCTTACGGCAGACGATTGTACCGTATTCGAAGAAACCTCGAAGGCATTTCAAGAAATTTTTGCCATGAAGGCAGAAATGGATGAAATTAACCATCAGTTGACTGTTCGCACAGACTACGATTCAGACGATTACATGAAACTGATTGAACAGGTTTCAGAACTCAGTGAAAAATACTACTCCATCGAAGAAATCAACTATGATGGTGAAGTCGAAAAAACACTCAAAGGTTTAGGATTTGTGAGAGAAGACTTCGATCGTTCGACCTCCGAATTTAGTGGCGGTTGGCGAATGCGCATCGAATTGGCAAAGATCCTTTTGCGCCAACCTGACCTTATCCTGCTCGATGAGCCAACCAATCACTTGGACATTGAATCCATTCAGTGGCTTGAAAACTTCCTCACCGAACAAGCAAAAGCTGTCGTTGTGATTTCCCATGACCGTGCATTTGTCGACAACATCACAACGCGAACAATCGAAGTGACGATGGGAAGAATTTACGATTACAAAGCGAAATATTCCCATTACCTTGAATTGCGCAAAGAACGACGCGAACAACAACAAAAACAATACGACGAGCAGCAAAAGTTCATCGCTGAAACAACAGAATTTATTGAGCGCTTCAAGGGAACCTATTCAAAAACATTGCAAGTTCAATCGCGCGTAAAAATGATCGAAAAACTCGACATCATTGAAGTTGATGAGGTCGATACATCTGCACTACGCCTTCGCTTCCCCCCTTCCCCTCGTTCTGGGAACTATCCAGTAATCGTTGAGGATTTAGGTAAAAAATACGGAGATCATGTGGTCTTTAACAATGCCTCAATGACCATCGAACGAGGTCAGAAATTGGCTTTTGTTGGGAAGAATGGAGAAGGAAAATCGACCATGATTAAAGCCATCATGAATGAAATCGACTTTACTGGAACACTTCAACTTGGACACAACATTAAAATTGGATATTTTGCTCAAAACCAGGCCGCACTTCTTGATGAGGAACTGTCTATTTTTGAAACCATCGACTACATCGCTGTTGGGGATATTCGAACAAAAATCAAAGATATCCTGGGCGCATTTATGTTCGGTGGAGAAACGAGCGCAAAGAAAGTAAAGGTTCTTTCTGGAGGAGAACGCACGCGATTGGCGATGATCAAACTCCTTTTAGAGCCAGTGAACCTGTTGATTCTCGATGAGCCCACCAATCACCTTGACATGAAAACCAAAGACATCATCAAAGATGCCTTGCGCAATTTTGACGGGACATTGATCATCGTTTCTCACGACCGCGATTTCTTGGATGGCTTGGTGACAAAGGTTTTTGAATTTGGTCAAAAACGCGTGAAAGAGCATTTCGAAGACATCAAAGGATTCTTGGAAAAGAAAAAGATGGAGTCCTTACGAGAAATCGAAAAATAAAGGCTTTTAAAAATTTCGGTCCAATTTTCTGCCCTTCCATTGCGGTTTAAACCAATACATCATGCTTAAAATAAACAAAGTGTAAAAGGGAAACAAAAACTCATATATGGGAATGAATAACCATGACATTCGGCGCTGAATTCTATTGAAATAAGGGTAAAAAATCAGCATGTCCATCCCGGTTTTAATCGCGAAAATCGTCCAAAATTCTTTCCATTCGTTTGAAAATCCTTTAGCAACCAGAAGCGCAACAAAGGCAAAGGTCAAGATAGCTTGAATAATGGCCAAACTTGTACTTAGATTGTCCTTCACATCCCCAGTTTTTGCTAGCCACCTCAAGCGCTGATGGATAAATTCCCGAAAGGATTGTGGTGTTTCCGTTTTTACAGCCAGCTTAGGGTCGGTCATCAAACGGACATCTGCTCTGCCTTCCCGAAAGTCTCTCAACAAATAAATGTCATCCCCACTTGGCATGTGTGCATGACGCTCAATGTGATCTAAACGTTCAAAAGCCTCTCTGCTGTATAAGAGATTCGCACCACTTGCCATGATTGGACGCTTCCACCCTGCCAAGCCACAATTTGCTGCGTTGACTAAAATTAAATCCACTTCATACAGATGCTCATACCAGCGTTGGGCAACCATCACTGCTGGAAGGATATACATATCTGCGCTTTCCATGGTCGAAAGTGTCGAGAAATAGTCAGTGGCAAAAGACACATCGGCATCCATAGACAAAATCCATTGACCTTCACTTTCATGTATTCCACGTCGGATGGCTACTTTCTTTCCTTGTTCATTCGCCCCTAAAACAATCGCCTTCCAATTTGAGCCTGAAAGATTTTCTCGAAGAATAGCAATCGAATGGTCTTCGGAATGATCATCCACAAAAACATAACTCTTCGCTTGGATTTTAGCTCCACGAATGGAATCTAACAATTGAGATAGGCGCTGCTCTTCATTTCGAAATGGAACAATGACTGAGACTTCTTCGCTCGAAATCGTTTGCTTTCCTCCTGTATAGGAGCTCTCCTTTTTGCGCTGGAGGAAATACCCTAGTCCAACGATTCCAGCCATGATGGCGCCATAAACGCTAAAGAAAATCCAAACGATCATGCCTTTGCTCGTTTTAAAATGACCAATGAAACAAGGGTTGGAAGAAATAGATTCATCACCCAAATAGAAAATGCAGCGAGCACCACCGAAAATTCAGAAATGCCAGCGGCGGCAAATACCCATACGGCAACAGATTCACGCACACCCAATTTCCCCAGGAATAAAGAGGGTGCCAAAGTCACCCAGAAATAGAATTGCCAAATCCACAAGATACTCGTCGCATCGATTTCAACTCCAAAAGCATAGAGTACAAAGGCAAATTGGACCGTAAAGATAAGATGACGAAAAATTCCGAGTCCGAGCATCCGAATTCTCAAATCTTTGTTGCCCGCAAGAAGCGCCAATAAACCTTTAACAAATGTTCGCTTCCGAAGGAAATTTAGCAGCCATTCCATTCGAAAATAGAGCATTAGAAACATACAAGAAACAAGTGCGATGAGGAAATACGTGGCCGTTCCAAGAGGTGATTCGAAAGGCAACTCTTGAAGCAGGATCAATCCAAATGCGCCAAGTACCATCGTCACAACAAACTGTGACATGCTTCCAATCAGCGTAAGTAAAGTAAGTTGAACGCGGTGTTTTCGGTCGAAATAAAGAATTCGCCCAATGAAGTTACCGAGCATATTGGGCGTGAGCATACCCGTAACCATTCCAGATAAAAAACTATGGAAGACAATAGATTTTTCGCTTTGCACCCCGGCACGATCAAGTGACAAAGTCCATTTTCGCCATTCTGTCCACCAGTTGATCGGCATAAGTAAGAGGCCAAAAAACAAAAAAAGAGGATGTTCAAGTGAGAACAACCGTTGATGAGCATCGAATTTTCCCAAGCGTTGAACCAAGAAAAAAATGAGCGTGACAAGCGCAAGCAATTTGAGGAAATTGAAGATTGTCTGCCTATTTTTTATAGCTTTAGCCAACGAAGAAATTTTGAATGGTTGAAGATAAGATTATTCTCGGAATTGACCCCGGAACCACGATTATGGGATATGGACTTATTCATGTGCAGAAAAATCAATTGACCATGCTCAACTTCGGGATAGTGCAACTGAGTAAATTGCCAACACACCCCGATAAGCTCAAGCGCATTTACGACAGAATCTCCGGGATTATTCAAGAGTACCATCCAGATGAACTGGCCATTGAAGCGCCATTTTTCGGAAAGAACGTGCAATCGATGTTAAAGCTTGGACGCGCTCAGGGAGTTGCCATTGCTGCGGGTTTAAGTCACAATCTTCCTTTTGAAGAATATTCACCAAAGCGCGTAAAACAAGCCATTACGGGCAGTGGCAGCGCATCGAAAGAACAAGTGGCGGCCATGTTGCAAAAGCTCCTAAAATTTGATGAAATGCCAAAGTACCTTGATGCAACTGATGGATTGGCTGTCGCAGTATGTCACCATTTTTCAAAAGGCATCGGTGAGCACAACAAAGCGAAAGGCGGTGGATGGGATTCCTTCCTTCGCCAAAATCCTGACCGTAAAAAAGAATAAGATGTCTGGGAAACACCAATCCCGAGTTGCTCTTTGGCCCCTTATCTCAATTGGCGGAATCCTCCTTTTTATGGTCTTTTATCTGCTCGCTGCCTACAAGTATCCTGGTGGATCAACCGTGAGTGTGAACGATCATGGCTTTAGCTGGCGCAACAATTATTGGTGTGAGCTGCTCGGGGAAAATGCAAAAAATGGTGATGCAAATACGGGCCGTGCCTATGGTTTGTTGGGCATGATTGTCCTCTCTATCTCCATTTCCATTTTCTGGTGGAACATTCCAAGCATTGTGTACGAAAGGAGCAAAGCCATTCGAGGTTTTATGCGCTATTGCGGCATGCTGTCAATGGTGTTTGCCTCACTCATTTTCACCAATTGGCACGACGGCATCATCTATGTCGCAGTAATCTCAGGGACAATTGCTTTTACATTGCTTTTTTATGAATTGTTTCGGAACAAGCGCGACTTCCTCTCCTACTTCGGTATTGTTTGCTTGGCCTTTATTTTCGCGAATTGCATCATCTATGTGAGCAATTTCGGCATTGACTTTCTTCCTCTCCTTCAAAAGATCACTTTTGTCATCACCCTATCGTGGATCATCCTTGTCATTTTACAGCTGAAAAAACACGCCTATTCGCATCCATCATGATGAAAAAACGCAAACCCAACAAGAACATCCTTTCACCTAAAGACTTTGCCCTTCGGATGATCAAATTCTTTTTGATTTCCATGAGTTTTATGGCCATTTCTCTGCTCATTGGAGTCATTGGTTACCGCCAATATGGCAACCTTTCTTGGGTTGACAGTTTTTACAATGCATCCATGATTCTCACGGGAATGGGGCCTGGAAGTATCCTTACAACGACTGGAACAAAAGTGTTTTCGTCGCTTTACGCCTTATTTAGTGGAATCGTTTTTCTAACCACCGCTGCGATTTTCATTTCACCGATTGCGCATCGACTGCTGCATGTGTTGCACGTAGATGATGAGGAACTACCTGAAGAAAATTAGTCTGCCTATTTGTATTATTTAAATGAAAAGGCAGCGCCAATTTGTCCCTTGACCGCTTGGATTTCTGTTTCAATCCATTGCGGAAAATCAAGAAGAATTTGGTCATT
>JBILBT010000032.1:0-17065 GCA_044353545.1 Crocinitomicaceae bacterium
AAATCAATTACAAGCGTGTGGTGAAACGAGGAAAAAGCCACGCCACTCAGCGTGAAACCCTTGTAAATCTTTTGGATTACGCCAAAAACACATCCTTTGGTTTAGCACATTTTTTTTCGAAGGTGGTTATTGATAAAAACCCAGTCAAGGCCTACCAGCAAATGACACCAATCACGGAGTACGAAGATTTTTATTCTTTGTGGTTAAGCAAAACGATTGAGGGTAATAAGGACCATACCTGGCCTGGAAGAGTGAAGTATTTCGCACTTTCTTCTGGAACCACAGGGTCCCCAAGCAAACGGATTCCAGTAACGGAGCAAATGATTCGTTCGTTTCAAAAAACAAGTGTTCGCCAATTGTCTACACTGCACGATTTAAATCTTTCAGAACATTTTTACAGTGCTTCAGCATTGGCTGTTGGTGGCAGTACAAAACTCACCAAAAAACGAAAACACATCGAAGGAGATTTGAGTGGGATCTTAAAAAAGCATACTTCGCTTATTGTTAGCCCAATCACGAAGCCGGGGAGTAAGATTGCCTCAATGAAAGATTGGAACGAGAAGCTTGAAGCAATGATAGAGAAGGCGCCAAAATGGAACATTGGCATCATTGCGGGTATTCCGAGTTGGTGCATCATGCTGATGGAACGTGTCGTGGAAAGGTATGGGTTAAATTCTATTCACGACATGTGGCCAAATCTTGAGGTGTATGTGCATGGCGGCGTATTTATGCAACCTTACCTTCCGCGTTTAGAAAAAGTGTTGGGAAAACCAATTCATCTGTTGGATACATACCTTGCGAGTGAAGGGTATTTTGCCTATCAAATGGCACCCAATTCTCAGGGAATGAAATTGATTTTAAATACAGGTGTGTTCTATGAATTTATTCCATTTACAAGTGAGTATTTTGATGAAGAAGGTCAAGTCCGAGACAAGCATACGGCGTTTGCCTTGAGTGAAATCCAAGAGGGTGTCGATTATGCCATGGTAATCAGCACCAACGCAGGACTTTGGCGGTATTTAATTGGCGACCTGGTCCGTTTTACGAATGTATCTGCGCAAGAATTGGTCATTACGGGTAGAATAAGGCAGTATTTAAGCTTGGTGGGTGAGCATATTTCATTGGAAAACATCAACTCAGCAACTATAACAAGTGCCATAAGCATGGGCATTGAAATATCAGAGTATTGCATCTATGCAGACATAGAAAGCCAAAAACACGTTTGGTTTATTGGTTGCGATGATCCATGCGATGAACAGGCTCTGATCAAAAACCTGGACAACCAATTGTGCGCATTAAACGATGATTATGCATCGGCCAGGAAGTACAATTTGAAGGCGCCCGAGATTAAAGTGTTACCCGTTCAGCGCTTCTATGCGTTCATGAAGGAATCAGGGAAGATGGGGTCTCAGCATAAGTTCCCAAGGGTGTTGAATGTAGAACAAGCAAAACGATGGTTGACATTTTTATCCCTCAACCCTTGATTTCTCCCACTTTAGAAGCATCGTTTTTAGGAACATATTGACAAAAACGACAAGCACAATAATCGCCGAACCGGTATAAAAATGGAAGCTTAATTTTGTGTTTTCATGCAGAATGAAGATCGCTAAAAATATGGTGTAGACCGGCTCCATATTGATGGAAAGCGACACAGTAAAAGCACCCAAGCGCTTCACGAGAGCTATAGACCCTAAGAAAGTGAACGAGGTGCATACAACCCCAAGGAAGAGCAACCATAGAAAGTCTTCTGTTCGCATGGTAAACAATTCCGTATTGATTTCACCTTGAAAAAACAGGAAAACGGTCAAGAATAAAAAGGCGGAAATGAGTTCGTACAATGAAATGGTATGCGAAGGTATACGTCGTGCCAGTTGTCCGTTCAACACACTGAACAAGGCCGCAAAGAACGCGGAAGAAAGGCCATAGATGAGGGCTTCATATTCTTTTTCATGGAACTCATCGGACACAAAATAAATCCCATAAACAACAGCCAAGCCTAAGAGAAATTCAACCCACGAAAATTTCTTTTTGAACAACAAGGGTTCAAGCCACGTGACGTGAAGAGTTGTTGTTGATAAACATAAGATTCCAAGAGAGGCAGTTGAAAGTTGAATGGACTTATAGAATGTCATCCAGTGAAGAGCTACGATTATTCCAACAGCAGCGATGGTTAAGAGTTGTTTTAAAGAGTCAACGCGGAGCGACTTTTTTAAGAATACCAGCGCGATGGCTAGTCCTGTAAATCCGATCCAAGTGCGGTGCCACACCAAGGGGTAGGCGTCGAGGTGAATGAGTTTGCCTAAAATGCCCGTAAAGCCCCAAATGAAAATGATGACATGCAGCAGTGTGTGGTATTTCAGGTCTTTGATCACGGCGCGAAGGTAGGGAAATTATGGCCTTCGTAGGTTTTCAAATTGCAATACAAGTGTACATCAATTGATAAGAGATTAATTTTTTATGATTGTTCTGTTTGTTTATATTTGTGTATGCCTGAAATCAGTCGTTTTTATGGAATAATTGTGTTTATGTTCTTTAATGATCATACCCCCCCCTCATTTTAAGGTGAAGTATTCAGAATTTGAAGCAAATATTTTAATTGAAAATGGAACAATACTCAATGGTGATTTACCTATAAGTAAACTGAAGTTGGTGTCGGCCTGGGCTGAAATTCATAAGGAGGAATTGTTACATATGTGGAATTCAAAGGTTTTTCACAAAATTGAACCACTTAGATAGCCGTATTCAAATGTTAAAAATCAAAAAGATTTCTATTCTACCAAATTACACCCTCAGTTGTGTGTTTAACACTGGGGAGGTGAGGATATTTGATCTACAGAAATCACTCGATACAAATAATCGTTTTGTGCGAAAAATTTTAAGCCGAGAAGTTTTTGATAAGGTGAAACTTGGAGATTTTGGCGAATTGTTTTGGGATGAAATCGGTGAGATTCAAGAGTTAAATGGCTCAATATCTTCTTGCAACTATGACATCAGCCCTGAATTTGTCTATGCAAACTCTGAGGAGGAGAAATAAACCATACGTGTTGTCCTCTCAAAACCGCCAAGCAAGAATTCTACTCACCTTATTGCCAAGTTGCATTTCGATGGTTTTTACGTCACTCGCCCCAACGGCTTTTAAGGTTTTGTAGGCAGGTTTTAGGTTTTCTTGTTTGGAAACAAGTGTGGTAAACCAACGGCAATTGGTTTTAAACAACTCACTTTCACGAATCATCGTTTGAAGGAAATGTATTTCTCCACCTTCGCACCACAACTCATTCTCTTGACCACCAAAGTTTAACACGGGAGCCACCGATTTTTTCTGTCCTAGGTTTCTGTTTTTACGCAGCGATCCTGCACTTGCCTCTGCTTGCGAACGGTGAAAGGGCGGGTTGCAGATGCTGAGATCAAAGCGATCATCTGGACGAATGATCCCTTGAAAGATGTTGCTTCGGTTTGACTGTTTGCGCAACTCTATTTTGTTGTTTAAAACAGGATTTTCGTCAATGATGTATTGCGCGTTTTTCAATGACGTTTCCTCAACATCAGACCCTACAAATGTCCACCCGTAGTCGACAACACCAATGATGGGATAGATGCAATTTGCACCAACCCCAATATCCAAGCAATGTATCGCTGATGCGTTGTTGATGGATAAGGCTTCTGCAACATGGTGAATGTACTCTGCGCGTCCAGGAATTGGCGGACATAAAAATCCTTGTGGCACTGACCAATTGGTTATTCCGTAAAAGTGAATGAGCAGCGCTTTATTTAGTGCCATTACCGCATCGGGATTCGCAAAATCAATGGACTCATTGCCATAGTTATTCACCCGAACAAAAGGTGCCAATTCAGCATGTGCAGCAATCAATTCAGGGAAATTGTACCGCTCGCGGTGTTTGTTTTTTGTGTGTAGGGTAGTTTTTATAAGCAATTTATCTCCTTCATCTGTATAACGTCAAAAAACTCTGTGTCCTCTGTGCCTCTGAGGTTTTTTCTAAGCAAGCATGTCACTTATCGTGTAATTTTTTATCTCAGAGGCGCAGAGAAAAAATCCTTTTGTTTAAGATGTCAATGACTAATTGGATTTTTTTATCGTTTTCTTTCGCTTCTCGTCAAGTTTTTGCTGCTTTTCATCGAGCTTTTTGTTTTTTTCATCGAGTTTGACTTGCTCTTCTTTTAGCTTGTCAAGCTTTTTTCCTTTCTTCACTTTATCGTCGAGTTTCTTTTGCTCTTGTTTCAAGGCTTTACGCTCCTCATCGATTCCTTTTTGTTCTTCATCAAGTTTTTGCAGCTTCTCATCCAATTCTTTCATGGCTTCCGCTTCTTTGGCAGCTTCTTCTTTTGCTTTTTCGGCTTCTTTCTGAAGTTTCTCTGCTTCTTTCGCTTTTTTTTCCGCTTCCCTCTGCTGTTTTTCCGCTTCTTTCTTTGCCTCTTCTTCTACTTTAGCTTGCTTCTCGGCGTCTTTCTTTTGGTCTTTCTCCTCTTCAGCACGCTTCTTAGCAGCCTCTTCTTTGTCCTTCTGAGCATCTTTTTCAGCTTTGGCTTTATCTTCTGCTTCTTTTGCTTTTCGCTTAGCCTCTTTTGCTTCGTTGCCTTGTTCTTTTTGCTTTTGTTCTGCTTCCTTGCGCGCTTGTTCTTCTTGTGCTTTGGCGTCGGTAGGAATAGAATTCTCTAAATTCTTCGCTCGTTCGGCGGCTTCTTGTTCTCTGCGCTTGGCCTCTTCTTCTCTGCGTTTTGCATCCGCATTGATTTGCTCTTCTTTGGCCAATCGCTGACGCTCTGCTTCTTGTTTCTGACGTTCTGCCTCACTCAAGTTCTTTTGAGCTTCAGTCATTTTTTGATCCGCTTGTGTCTGCTTTTCTTTCGCTAGTCGCTCCTCTTCTTCACGCTGCTTGCGCACTTCTTCTTGACGCTTTATCGCTTCCTCTTTTTCTTTTGAACTTTCGGCAGCTTCTTTTTCAAGTTCAGCCGTTTTTTGCTCAGAACGTTGCGTTTTTTCTTCTATTTCTTTGATTTTTTCGTTTGATTCTGTCGTTACCTCTTCAGCACTTTCTCCCTTAGATTTTAATGAAAATGTATATGCGCGACCGTTCTCCAACACCTGATCAATCATCTTTTCGTCGCGGTACATCGCGTGCGTCACGCTAATGTTTGAGATTTGTTTGCCATAGGTAGCAATGCTGATCGTAGCAACACCTTTCTCGTCTGTCATTCCCGCACCGATAGTAATGGTTCCTGTCGTAATTTTTACAAAAGCACCCTTGACCGCAACGCCATTTGATGTTACGGAAATGGATACTGTAACAGCTTCGCGCTGTGTGGTTTCTGTAGCTTCAATGCTTGTTTGCTTTGCGTGTAAACTAATTTGTCCAGCCAATAAACAGCCAATAAGGATGAGGTATTTTTTCATAGCACAAGTTTAATTCGATATCTAGTACAATTTTAGTGTTTTTGAACGGGGAAATGAAGGGATTTTGAGCTATTTTTATCACATGCAATTTGTAGATGTTGTTGGTCAACAAGAATTAAAGAATCATTTCATCACCGAAATCAATAGTGGGAACATTGCCCATGCTCGACTGTTTTACGGAAAACCGGGCTATGGAGCACTGCCTTTAGCGCTTGCTTTTGTGGGCTATTTATTTTGTGATCAGAGGCTTGAAAACGATAGTTGTGGCGTTTGTCCTTCGTGCTTAAAGGTGCAAAAACTGCAGCATCCCGACCTTCATTTTTCGTACCCAAGCGTTCAGGCGGATGCTGAAAAATCGACCATGTTGATTAAACAGTGGAGGGAACAAGTGAGTGAAAATCCATACTTCACCGAACTTGACTGGTTGAGTAGAATCGACCCGAAAGAACGGAACATGATTATCAGTGTTCACGAAAGCCACGATATCATAAAAAGGCTAAGTTTGAAAGCCTATGAAGGCGGTTACAAAGCAATGATCATTTGGTTGCCAGAGTCAATGAATGCTCAATCGGCAAACAAATTATTGAAAGTGTTGGAAGAACCAACGCCAAAAACAGTGTTTATACTCGTGGCCGAGGCCCATGAAACAATGTTGCGCACGATTTTATCTCGCACACAAGTAGTTCGGGTGCCAAAAATTGAGGATGCTGAGTTGAAAGCATATCTTAGGAACGAAGGAAAATTAGAGTCCTCCGCCATCGACCGAATTGTCGTTCAAGGCGACGGTGATTTCATTCAAGCGATGGCAGCTTTTGACAATGAGGATGATTCGACTGCGAATCGGGATTGGTTTATTAAACTCATGCGCGTGAGTTACCGGAAAGATGTGCTGGGCATGCTCGATTGGGCGGAAGAAGTTTCTGGCGCAACGAAAGACAGTCAAAAGGTGTTTTTGGAGTATGCATTACACATGGTTCGTCAAAGCATGTTGAAAAACTACACAGGAGATCAGTTGACCCGACTTACCCAAGATGAAGCTGCGTTCTTAGCCAACTTTGCACGTTTCATTACAGGGAAAAATTTGCGTGATTTTATGCTGACTTTCAGTGATTCACACTATTACATTGAGCGGAATGCAAATTCGAAAATACTTTTCACCAACATTAGCTTTCAGGTAATGCGGTACATCCATGCAGCTTAACAAGAAAATCGCAACGATTTTTTCCTAACTTTACACAAAACGAATAGAATTATGGGTTGTTCAAATTGTAGCTCCGACGGTGGAACTCCGCGGGGATGTAAAAACAACGGCAACTGTAGTTCCGGAGGTTGTAATAAACTTGAGGTCTTTGACTGGTTGTCCAACATTATGTTGCCATCCGGACAAACACCATACGATATAGTGGAGGTTCGATTCAAGAACAGCCGAAAAGGGTTTTATAGAAACGCCAAAGGAATAGGGTTGTCTGTTGGGGATGTGGTTGTGGTTGAAACGAGCCCAGGTTACGATGTGGGCGTTGTTTCCGTTTCGGGAGAATTGGCACGTATTCAAATCAAAAAGAAAGCGCCCGGTTTTAAGCCGATCGAAGCGAAAAAAATCGTTCGCGTAGCAACTCAGGAAGATGTCGATAAATGGATTCAAGCAAGGTCTCTTGAAAAGGAGGTGATGTACCAATCCCGAACACTTGCTGTGAACCTGAATCTCGAAATGAAAATCTCGGATGTTGAATACCAAGGCGACCTTAGTAAGGCAACATTCTTCTATACCGCAGAAGGTCGCGTAGATTTTCGCCAGTTGATTAAGGACATGGCGGATAAGTTTCGCATTCGCATTGAAATGCGTCAAATTGGTTCCCGACAAGAAGCATCACGCCTCGGAGGAATAGGCTCGTGTGGACGAGAATTGTGCTGCTCTACGTGGTTAACTGATTTTAGATCCGTCTCAACGTCTGCCGCTCGATACCAACAATTGTCCTTAAATCCGCAAAAATTAGCCGGACAATGCGGAAAACTGAAGTGTTGCTTGAATTATGAGCTCGACATGTACCTTGACGCGATCAAGTCGTTTCCGAAGGCTGATACAAAACTTCAAACAGAAAAAGGTTCAGCTTACCACATTAAAACGGACGTGTTTCGCAAACAAATGTGGTACGCCTATGAAGGAGATTCTGCTTCTGGATTGATTCCGATGAATCCAGACCGTGTGCGTGAAATCATAAAGATGAACCAAGACGGTAAAAAACCAAGGGAGCTGAATGAGTATGTTGCGGAGGTCAAAATCAAAGAGCCTGACTACGAAAATGTGGTTGGTCAAGATAGTTTGAATCGTTTTGAACATGCATTCAAAAAGAACAACAACAATAGAAAGAAGAAGAAACCGGGGAACAATAGGCCTACTGACGCGGTAAAATCTGGTGACAATCCCCAGCAAGTTAAAGCGGCAAATCCGAACCAAACACAAAATCCTCAGGGAAACAACAGGCCCCAAGGGTCTTCGGAGAAGTCGAACAATCCACAGCAACGAAACAATCGTCCGAACAACCGCCGTCGCCCCAACCAAAACAATCCTGGCAATGAAAGCCCGCAATAGTCTGATTGGTATTTTAGCGCTCCTCTTGTTGTGGTCTTGTGAACAAACTGCGATTTATGAGCGTTCGTATACTTTTAAAAAGAACACTTGGGAACAAAATGTGAAGCCGCGCTTTGTCTTTGATCTCAAGGAGGTGAACAAGGAACATGTGTTTGTCTTGACCTTGCGCACAACAACAGACTACAAGTACAGTAATCTATGGGTGTTTTTGAACACGAAAAATCCAAAGGGGGAAACAACCCGCGAACCCGTTGAAATTGCGGTGACCAATCCCGACGGTTCTTGGGTTGGAAAGAAAACCGGAACAATCGTAGAAACTGAGGTGGTCTTTATTCGGAGTAAAGATGGTCAATTTGAAGTTTTTGATCGTCCCGGAGGTGCACCAAGAATGTTGAAATGTTCGCTTACTGATCCAGGAAAATACACTTTTTTGGTTGAACAGGGAATCACTCAAATGGCTATTGATGAGGTGCTTGATTTGACCTTATTGGTGGAGGAACCAAAACAAAAAGACTGAAAAACAACACTGAATTTTGTATAGTCTCGGAATGCATTTCGGGGCTTTTTTATACCCTCTAATTAATTCTTTGACGAAATTTTGTAGGTATAGGAAACCGACAAAATGTGTTTCGTCAGTGGGTTGGAGGTGTTCATTTGATGGTCAAGTATATAGCCGACACTAATATCATGAGGACCTTCAATCTCTAAGGCCACACCAGCGAATCCGCGGTATTTTGAAAATTGTCTTCCGTTAGGCCCAAACGCCGGATTGTAGAAAAGCTCAAAGCTCAAAATGGGAGAAAGAAAACTATTTTTTAAGTCATATTGAAACTGTGTTTTCACGCGCACGGCCTGATCAAATTCTGCGTCATAACCCGAAATGGAATTCAGCGTGTTGAATGAGTATTGGTAGCGAAGACGTGCGCGCAGATCCAAGCGTTTTTTAGCGTACTTGAATTCCGTGTTGAAATTAAGGCGGTTGCTAAACAAATAATTACCATACTCATCCAATTTATAAACACCACGATAGTCAACAGAGGGTTTAAACCATTTCGTCACCTTATATTTCAAGGTTACTTGTGGGAAAAAAGCTTGATTGGACGCTGCGCTTACACGCGAAGTGAAACTTACACCGTATTCGAGATCTTTTGTGATTTCACCTTTAACACCCACATCAGCCCAAAGCATACCAATTGATCGCTGTGAAACGGCATTCAGCGAGGCAAGAACAAAAACCAAAAGGAAGAGAATCTGTTTCACGTTATTTTTTCTTAATCACGATTTCACCAGCATCAACAGTACTTTTTTTGCCTGTTATTTCAACACTCACGATGACTGCCTTTTGTTTATCGGCATTCGCGGGCTCAGGCAATACATCCTCGTAAACATATAACGTATATTTTCCCGGCTGTAAGTACTTAAATTCGAAGGTTCCGTCATAGCTTGTATTTACATCATCGCTTGCAATGGTGTTTCCTTCACCGTAGCAGATATAAACTTTTTCGTCAGAACCGGGATAAACTCCTTCGAGAATTGATCCGCCAACATTGTAATTGTTCACGGTAATTTTTCCGATAATGGAAGATGAGCCACCTTGTCCTTCTACCTTTTGACAAGCAGAAAAAAGGAAGATTGCCACTGCAGAGAATCCAAAAGCAACAAGAATACGTTTCATTTGTATGAATTTTATTAAGGTCAAAATCTACTAAAAACAACCAGAAACATGTTTTAAGCGTCTCAAAGCTACGAATACATTTAATATATTCGTAATATTGAAATGTTTTGCGCGATTACGCGAAGTATAAAAACAAAAACTAAATCAACTTTATGAAACGATTTTTACTCGTATTCGCCCTTTTAATAGGCTCTTTTGCAGCAAATTCCCAAATTATTATCAATGAATATTCGTGTTCCAATGTTGCTGGTCCATTGGATTCCTATGGGCGTCAAGAAGACTGGATTGAGCTTTATAATACCTCTGGAACAGCTGTTGACTTGACGGGGTACTACCTTTCAGACAATTCCAATAACTTATTGAAATGGCAAATCCCAAGCGGAAGCATCAATGGAAATGGATTTAAAATGGTGTTTTGCTCAAGTAGAGGAACAGTGATTGCGAATGAATACCACCCGAATTTCAACCTGAAACAAACGGAGGGAGACTGGATCATTATATCGAACCCTGCGGGTAGCGTTGTGGATTCCATAAAGATGATTCACATGACAAAAGCAAACCACTCAGTAGGTCGTTCAACCAATGCCGCTCCTGATTGGAAGTTGTTTACAACACCAACACCAAACGCCAACAATACAGGCGCTATAAACTTTTACACCCCAACACCGGTTATGAGTCTTGCCCCAGGGTTCTATACAGGAAGTCAAACTGTAACAATTACATGCCCAGAACCAACAGCGACAATTCGCTACACAACAAACGGAAGCAACCCAACAACGACATCAACTCTTTATTCTGGACCCATCACAATTTCAGCGACTACAGTATTGCGCGCCGTGGCTTTTAGCACGAACCAAGCGTCGTATACTGAAACAAACACCTACTTTATAAATGTTACGCATACGATTCCGGTTGTTTCAGTGTGTAGCCAAGATGTGTTTAACCTCGTGGCGAATGGTCAACAGGGAGGCGGAACCAAGGTGGGTTCATTTGAATTGTTTGAGGATGACGGTACGTTTAAAGACGAAGGCCAGGGAGATTTTAACAAACATGGAAACGATTCTTGGGCCTATGGTCAACGCGGTTTTGATTACATTACACGTGACCAGTACGGATACGCAGCAGATATTGAACACAAAATTTTCCCTGAAAAGACTCGCGAAAATTTCCAACGTGTCATGTTAAAGCCAGCGGCGAGTGACAATTATTCATTTGAAAATGGAGCGCACATCCGTGATGCATTTATTCAAACACTTTCGATTCGTGCCGACATGAAGTTGGATGAAAGAACATGGAGACCGGCAATCGTCTATGTAAATGGCCAATATTGGGGAGTATATGAAATTCGTGAAAAAGCGGATGACCACGATTATACCAACTATTATTACGATCAGGATAAATACAATCTTCAATACCTAAAAACTTGGGGTGGCACTTGGCAAGATTATGGTGCGCCAAACGCTCAGCCAGCTTGGGATGGGTTAAGAAATTACATCTTGACCAACAATATGGCGAATGCTACAAACTTCAATTATGTGGATAGCTTATTGAATTGGCAATCGTTGTGTGACTATTTCGTCTTCAATTCTTATGTTGTAAACCAAGACTGGTTGAATTGGAATACGGCTTGGTGGAGAGGAATGGATCCTCTTGGTGACAAGAAAAAATGGCGTTACGCGCTTTGGGACATGGATGCGACTTTTGGGCATTACGTTAATTACACAGGCATTCCAGACGAATCAGCAAACGCGGATCCGTGCAATGCTGAAAACCTACCCAATCCAGGTGGACAAGGTCATACAGATATTCTTGAAAAATTAATCAATGAAAATCCCGCCGTCGAGCAGTATTATGTGACGCGATACATTGACCTTGTGAACACGTATTTTTCGTGCAATTACATGAACCAATTGTTGGACAGTATGGTGAACGAAATTTCGCCAGAAATGCAGGGTCAAGTGAGTAGGTGGGGTGGTACATTTACAGGGTGGCAGTCTCGCGTAAATCAGATGCAGACCTTTATGAATAACCGTTGTACGGCATTGGCTCAAGGATTAATTGACTGTTACCAACTTTCAGGTCCTTACGCAGTGACATTCAACGTATCACCACCACTTTCTGGTGAAATTAAGGTTAACTCGATTTGGGCACCAACTTACCCATGGACAACAACTTACTTTGGAGGCATCAACACAAACCTCATTGCGAAAGCAAATCCAGGTTTTATTTTCGATCATTGGGAATATACCACAGGGCCGTTAGGAGCAGCAGTTACACAAGATACGAACAGCATCAACATCAATGGTGTGGAGAATGTCATCGCGGTGTTTATTGTTGACAACCCAGATCTTGATGGTGACGGCTTGTTGAATGTGGATGAAACGGCTGTTGGTTCAGACCCTAACAACCCTGATACGGATGGTGATGGTGAAAACGACAGCCTAGAAGTGGGGGCAAACATCCTTACGCCGCTTGATACGGATGGCGATGGAATCATCGACGCAATTGAATCGTCGATTGTAGATACCGATGGAGATGGCGTCTTTGATGAGTCCGATCCTGCCAATACCGACCCATGTGTTCCGAATATCAACGCAGGACCATGTGACCAAGACAACGATGGCTTGACAAATGCACAAGAAGGAACCCTAGGGACCAATCCAACCAATCCAGATACGGATGGTGATGGAATTAGCGATGGAATTGAAGTCACTAACAGTTCAAACCCATTGAATCCGTGTGACCCGAACGATTCTTCACCAGACTGTCAGACTGACACAGATGCTGATGGGGTTACTGATGCGCAAGAAACGGTGGATGGAACAAGCACTACAGATCCATGTTCGTATGTGGTGGCATCAATTACGTTGCCAATCACTTCAGGTACAGATTGCGATAGCGATGGCTTATTGGATACGGATGAAATCGCAAATGGCAGCAACCCGTTTGATCCATGTGATCCGAATAACGCAGGAATCGATTGCATCAATGGCATCTATCTTCCAACAGGATTCTCGCCAAATGGCAATGGTCCAAATATGAATGAAACATTGGAAATCCTCGTTGGACAAGATGTAGCAAGCTTTACGCTTTACATCTATGATCGATGGGGAAATAAGATGGTACAAACAAGCGACAAAAACTTTACGTGGGACGGAAGCTATGATGGAAAACCATGCAATGCAGGTGTTTATGCGTACATTCTAGACGTGAAGTTTGTTACAGGCATTGAGGAAACGCGCTCAGGTAATATCACATTAATCCGATGATGATGAAGAGAGGATTGATCGCAGTTGCTTTTGCCCTGCCGTTTTTAGGTGCCGCACAAGACATTCATTTTTCGCAGACCGCACAAACACCCTTGTTGATTAACCCGGCATGCGCTGGTGTTTACGACGGTTGGGAGCGCGTGGTTGTCAATCACCGCAATCAATGGCTTGGAGCGGGCACACAATTTATGACCAGTGTGGTTGCGGCCGACGCCAATTTTGGTAAAAACCGTGACAACTCGAAAGCGCACATGGGCCTTGGCTTGTTGTTTTACAATGATATTGGTGGAGATTCGCGCTTTGGCAATCAAACCGGTGCAATCACCTTAAGTGGTATATTACCGATGGGGAGAACCGGCCATATCCTATCTGCTGGGATTCAAGGTGGTTTTGGAAACCGAACAGCCGATTATTCCAAATTGAGTTTTTCTTCTCAATGGTCTGGAGGAGGCTTCGACCAAACAATTGCTTCTGGTGAAGCAGCATCGGCATCATTTCGTTATATCGACGCATCGGCAGGGATATACTACGTGTACGATGGTGGTAAATCAACCTTTGCCCGAAACAATGATTTTAAGCTTCAGCTAGGAGTTTCCGGGTATCACTTGAACCGGCCTGTGTTGAAGTATGCTACAGTGGATGGTGAACGTATGTACAGCAAGTTTGTTTTTCATGGAGCGGTAACGACAGACCTTGCGGATACTGATTGGTCTTTGGATGCCAGTGTCTTAGAGTTTATTCAAGGGCCCCATTTGGAAACAATGCTGGGAATGATGTTTAAATACCGCTTCAAAGACGGAACAAAAATCACAGGATATAGTCAAGATGCGTACTTTGGTTTTGGTGCATATTACCGCTTGAATGATGCTGTAATTCCTTCGATCATGGTTGACTTCCGAGGATTCCGTTTTGGTGTGTCTTATGATGCAACAGTGTCTTCGATGGTGCGTGCCTACAAGGGAGGATCAATTGAGTTTTCTTTGTCTTACACAAACTTGAGCCACGCCTTGTTTAAAAAGCGATAGACTTAAACCTTACATCGTTATTTGAGATGATATAGTGACTTATGCTGCCTTGAATTGCTAAGCCCAATCCCATCCCTTCCTCTGCGCCTCTGCGGTAGAAAAAAGTTAAAAAGATAGTGCAAGCAAGGATAAAATTATAGAGCTAATTTTTGTCCAGCTTTTTATTTCTTAGCCAATCCCCGGAAGAAGGAAATAATCCGGTGGCGGAATAAAAATAGAATAAGCAAATACGGAATAAGCATCAAGTACAAGATGCCAGAGTTGATGCTACTTCCGAATGAACCCTCATCCAATCCTGATCCTTGATCAGTCATCATACGACATTGTGAACACCCTTGTGAAAAGGAATGTGTGGCGCACATAAAAAGCACGACTACACTTAAGATGAATTGACGAATTTTCATAAAACAAAGGTACTACAAAATGCAATTCACTCTTTTTTTATTCGAATAAATCACGGGTATTGTTCTCGATTTAAGCACTCGAAATCCACAGATTTTAGCGTAACTTTGGTGTTCGATATCAAGCGCGCTTCATGAAACAGCTATTATTTATCACACTCCTTCTTTTTACTGCATGCACAGGAAATGAGCAAGCGACTAAAGTTCCTAAAGATTTGGATAGTTTGGTGGTTTTTCGTCAAAAGGAATTCAACGCAGATCCAAAAAACGCGGAAGCACGAAAATTGTTGGTTGATGCTTTGGTGACCCGTGGAACCCAACGCATGAAAACACAGGATTTCAATGGTGCACTGAAGGATGCTGCCTCAGCCTTTGGAAAGGACAGCACAGTATTTGAATCTCGTCTCTTGTATGCCAATGTACTGAACAACAGCCCGAATCGATCCGAAGATGACAAGGCCATTGCCAAAAGACATTACAAGGTCTTGCTCAAACAACAACCAAAAAATGCAACTGTACTTGTGGGACTTGCCTCGTCGTATGCCCAGCTGATGGATTTCGAAAGCGCATTTAAATACATCCGAAAGGCACAAAAAATCGCACCTAGAAACAGAGATTCTTATACATTGGAGGGGTCAATTTATAGACTTTTAGCCCAAATGGAAGAGGACCCGCGTTATTTGGAAAAAGCCAAGTCGGCCTATGAGCGCGCCGTGCAAGAAGACCCAAAATTCTACGAGGCGGACATGATGTTGGGAATGCTATATGAGGCAGAAGGGAACCCAATTTGCATGGAGTATTACACCACAGCCGTGAAACTTCAACCTAAAAATCCTGAAGTAATTTTCTCTTTGGCTTACGCGAAACAACAATTCAATGAACCAAATGAAGCACTCCGTTTGTACCGCAAAATGGTGGTGCTCGACACGGCGTTTTATCAGGCACAGGCGCTCAATCAAATTGGGGTGATTAAACAATACGAATACAAGGAAATCGACAGTGCCATTTATTATTACAATTCAGCGACCTTGAGTAATCCAACCTTGGCCAACGCATGGCATAACTTGGGTGTGTGTTATGAACAAAAAGGGGAGCGCATTAAAGCGATTGCAGCATACCGTTGGGCCGTGAAATACGACCCCAACATGAAGATTTCGAAAGACCGAATTGAAGCTCTGCTTTAAGCAATGAAGTTGAATCCAAAGTTTATCCAAGTGGTTGCTGATGCCGCTATTCCCCTCATGGGTTTTTTCATGTGGGAATGGAACATTTATTTTATTCTCCTTTTTTACCTCCTTGATTTATTTGCAACAGAAATCATCGCTCATTTGTCTGCGCGAAAAATCAATGAATACCATGCTCAAAAACAACTTGACCTGAAACAACCCTTGATTTCTTTGGTCTTGTTCATTGTTTCATTGTTCGTTGTGCATGTTTTTGTTGCCGCTGCTGTTCCCGGAATTGATTTTAAAAAGGAGGCGCTTGCATTTTGGTCTTACGAAGACATGGGAATCGCACAAGGGTACATATTGATCCCACTGATTTTATTTGTGGCCATTCAGCGCTACCGTATGGAATTTTTGATGCGCGGAAAATTCCGAACCATTCAACTTTTCATGTTTTGGCAGCATCATTTCCGCATGTACTTTATGCTGATTGGAGGTGTTGGAATTGCACTTGGGCTCGCTTTGATCCTTGTCCTTCCCGAACTTGTTTATGTCTTGGCGGCGATAGCTTCAACAACGCTGTATACGCTCTATTTTAAGGCAGACTGACCTGTTCGTTTCACCCAGCGGGGCAGTAGAATGGCTCCAATAAATAAGTAAGGGAAGTAGGAAATTAAGCGCCACAGCACGGCAATTCCAGCGAGCATTGCCGCAGACATTCCGAAAGGCATCAACAATTCTCCAAAAGCATATTCAGCAACGCCGCTTCCACCTGGTGTTGGGCTAATCAGCATAAAGATCCAGAGCACAAGTTGTTTTCCGAGGATGAGTATATGGTCCATGATCCCAAAATGGATAAAGGCTTGAAGCAAAGCGTTGATCACTAGGTAGCGACAAATCCAACTGCAACAGGTAGAAACAAAGGCGCCAGCCCAAAAGGAAAATGGCTCTTTTCGCAATTCTTTGGATGCAACAATTAAATCACTTGCGGTGCGCGAAGCACCTTCTTTCCATCGTTTTAAAAAGGGAAGTTTAAAGAGTGTAAGGAGAAACCAAGCTGACCAAGAAGGCAGAATGAATACCGCAAAAAATAAGAATAGGCAGGCAATAAGGATCACGGAAAAACCTATCCAGAACACCCATTGAACGCCCAAACTGTATGTGGTATTTTCAGGAAAAAGTGTTGCACTATCGATAAATAAAAAAACAAGGGGAATCAGCAGCACATAAAACAGGTTGTCCATCATTGTCGTAATGAATACAATCGCCGTTGAACGTCCCAAGGGGATCTTTTCCCGATTTAAGATAAACATCGCAACAGCAGCACCGCCAACCACACCAGGTGAAAGAGCTGAAGCAAACTCCCATAGCATGATGACATGGAACGAGGATTTCCAACTGAGCTTTTTGCGCGTCAACACCCGAATGCGAATCATGTAAAAGAGGTCACGACCAACCACAAAAAGTACAGCAATGAAGATCCAAGTGAAGGAAGTACGTGACCATTCAAGCTGTTTTAGGGCATCTGA
>JBILBT010000033.1:0-16980 GCA_044353545.1 Crocinitomicaceae bacterium
TCCCAACCCGAGTATTTTTACCAATCTGCAATTGACCTATCCCCTGCCCGATCACAGTGAGCTGCCCAAGGGACTTTATCCCATTTTACAAAAGATGTGTGACAAGCACCAGTTTAAAACAGCGCCTAATCGAATGAAGATGGAAGAGGTAGATTCCTCATTGCGAAACGCTCAGTGGAAAAGATACCAAAATTTACAAGAAATTATAGACGATTTGAAGAAAATACAACAAAAGAAATCTTGGTGGTCTTTTTAATAGAATTCCTTTCGGAAGCCAAGATTAAAACTAAACAACAAGGGTGCATATAGTGACGTATTTTGAGCAGTTGAATTGCTTGCCGTCGATAGAATCATATACGCCAAATTGAGATCCAAGTATAAGGTGCCAATGCCAGCAAAGGTATTTTTAACCCCTCCACCTAGTCCAAAACCAAGGTTGAAAATTGACCCTTTTGACAATTCACTCGCAGGCAATTCATACTTAGCCTGATCGTAATCATCATATTTTCGTTTCACAGTATTCACAGCCAACATAACGGTACTGCCTCCATAAGCTCCAAATCCACTGTCATACCCATTTCCAATGTAATAGCGCGTTCCACCTTCAATAATGGTATAATTGAATGTTGAGGAATAACCAATTGTTTGGCTATAAGGAATTGTTGTAAAATCTGTAGCAGTTACAATTGTTGCCCCTTGAAAAGGCTCTTGCTGACGAGCATATAGAGACAATCGAGCAAACAATGAAATCTGATCATCACGCGGAATTTCTCCTCCAAAGTGCATCCCAATATAGGGCCTCTGAACGCCAAATCCTTTCAAGACGCTCATTCCTCCTGAAAGCCCAAATTGAGCGAAAGCTGCGTTGGTGCCAATCAATAAAATGATGACTACTACTAGGTGCTTTATTTTTCCAACCATTTCGGTGACTTTTTAACTATCTGTGCAAATACCACACAATCTTCGTCGTGTGCTCCGGGAAGGTAACCAATGCTCATCAAAAACTCATTTACAATCTCCCCACCTACAAATGTAAAGGTCTTTTTGAACAATTTGGTCCATTCTTCTTTAGATTTTGGGTGATTCGCATTTAACCAAGCATCAAAAGACCCAAATTCGTCAATAATTTTTAGTAAAACCTGCGCATTATTCACCGCAGCGCGCACTTTCAATTTATTTCTAATAATTCCCGCATCTGACAATAAACGTTGAATATCCTCTTCAGAATAAGCTGCTACCAAGCGAATATCAAATTGAGAATAGGCCATTCTAAAGTTCTCTTGCTTCTTTAGAATGGTTGTCCAAGACAGGCCTGCTTGATTTATTTCTAAAATTAACCGACAGAAAAGTTCTGAATCATCAAGAACGGGAAATCCATACTGATTCAAATGATAGTGCCTATGAACGCTCGATTCTGGTTCATTTTGGGAAAAGGTGCAATAGCTCATGACTCAAATTGAGCTTCAAAGTAAGAAATTTATAGTGAATTCATTGAAATTTAGCATACACTTTCGATGTACAGTTAAAAATTGTGTGATATTTGCAAACATAGAGCGCCATGCAAAAACAGGTCTATTTTTCAGTCGTCATCGCAGCCATCTCCTTTATTACGGTAAAGAAGATCCAACAGGCCAGTATTGATCATTACCATTTTCTGCGCGAAATCTTTCAAAAAGACGGTTGGTTCGATTTCGATCATCCATCCCTTACCATTCATCTTCCTTTCGAATTGCGTGAAATTTCTGGAATCACTGATTTTTCAAAGGATGAAATTGCTTGTGTTCAAAACCAAAACGGAACCTTGTATGTGTATTCCATGACAGGGGATTCGATTAGCGCCCAGTATGATTTTGGCTATAGTGGGTACTTTGAAGGACTTACACACGTAGACAGTTCTTATTTTATCATGCGGAATGATGCCGTTCTGCTGCAAGTTGATCCAAGTGATGACTCCGTTTCTGTGAATTTCAAGAAACTTGACATTCCTTCTTGGGACAATGAGGTACTTTGCGTTGATTCCCGAGACCACCAACTCTTGGTCGCTCCCAAAAATACTACGGGTCATGGGGCTGAACTTAAAAACACCCGAGGGATTTATACGATAGACCTTGAAACGATGTCCATGGACGAAGATCCATTGTTTACGATCAATCTTTCGGAACTTGAATCATTTGGACAAAGCACTGGAATCCTCTTCGCAAAAAAGAAAAAATCGAAAGAAGAGGAATCAAGTAATCACTTTATGCCATCATGTATCGCTGTGCATCCAAAGACCGATGAAGTTTACATCATTTCTTCCATTGATCATTCAATGGCTGTCTTTGAGAAATCCGGTAAACTCATCAATTTTGTGCGTTTCGATGCGAAGCTATTTACTCGACCAGAACGCATCATCTTCTTGCCGAATGGTGATTTGGTGATTACGAATGAAGGTCAGCAAGGAAAGACCTCTCTATTGCGCTTTAAATGGCATCTTCCTCAATAATTTAATACCATTCTCATGGCCGTATTTGAATTCAATGGTTTTCGACCTGTCATCAAGGAAAGTTCGTTTGTGCATCCGCAAGCAAGTGTAACAGGAAATGTTATTATTGGCGAGCATGTTTACATTGGACCTGGGGCAGCCATTCGTGGAGATTGGGGACAGATTGTGATCGAAGATGGCTGTAATGTTCAAGAAAACTGTACTGTACATATGTTTCCAGGCACCACGGTTACCCTGAAGAAAGGTGCACACATTGGTCATGGCGCCATCATCCACGGTGGAACAATTGGAGAAAACGCATTGATCGGAATGAACTCAGTAATTATGGATGATGTCGTGATTGGCGATGAAAGCATTATCGGTGCATTGTGTTTCGTTCCAAGTGGAATGACCATTCCCAAGCGAAGTTTAGTCGTTGGCAATCCTGCGAAAATTATCAAAGAAGTAAGCGACGAGATGATCAGCTGGAAAACGGAAGGCACAGCCCTTTACCAAGCTTTACCAAAAGAATGTCAAGACACACTTAAAGAATGTGAGCCATTGCGTGAAATCGAAGAAAATCGACCAACGCAGGATGCGAGGTACGAGCGCTGGGGAGGAAAGAAGTGACGAGTTACTAATTACTAATTACAAATTACTAATGACTAGTTACTAATGACTAGTTACTAATGACTAGTTAATTTAACTCGTAACTCGTGGCTTCGAGTCTGCTATCGCACCTCACGTGTCCGCTGCGGCAGAGCCACCAAACTCGTGGCTTCGAGTCTGCTATCGCACCTCACGTGTCCGCTGCGGTGGAGCCACCAAACTCGTAACTCGTAATTCGTAATTCGTAACTCATAACTTTACTTCTCCACCCCAAGGTATTCCATCAGCACCCTACGATTTCTGGCTTTCCCGTCCTCTGTGTTATTTTCAGAGATTGGCTTAGACTCACCGAACCATTGGAGCTCAATACGTGATGGATCTACACCATTGGCAACAAGGAAGTCTTTCACCGCTTGAACACGATTTTTAGATAGCTCCATATTGTATTCCTCCGTACCGTTGTTGTCCGTATGTCCTTCTAAGCGAATTTTCAAATCTGTACGCATTAACATAATGTTCGTCAATGACTCCAAGTCACCGTGAGATTTCTTCAAGATGATGGCCTTGTCATTTTCAAATTCTAAGGTCTTTGCGGCTAAATCCAATACGCGTTCAGCCTCTTGATTGCTCACCATGCGGTTTTGATTTGCATCCATGAAAACAGTATCCACACGTTCAACAACTAGGGTGTCAATCTTATATTCGATTCGAACGATGGTATCGGACTTAGGCACAACAGCAGCAATATCTTCTACCACAACAGATTTCTTATTTCTGCACAATTTCAATCCAATAATCACTTCGTGCGAACCTGAACTGTACTTGGCAATGTTGCGCATTTGTGCTTCATAAGCGTAGCCAATAAAGAACAAATCTTGAATATTGATTCCTACGCGACCAATTAGTCCAACGCCTGTTCGGTAGCCCAAACCTCCTTGGATGAAGTCCTTGTACATCACATCCGCATTGAAGTCAAACTGAGAGATTTGTGGAATTCCTTTGTACATCACAGATGGACGTAGTGCGAGGTTTTGATTGATCTGAAACTTGTATCCCGCCAAAGCAATGATGTGTCGTTTCAATCCGTAGCCATCTAAATTGGTATATCCAAAATTCGAGAAAGTTTGAATCACTTGTTTTGAAGAAACGCCCAAATCCAGTCCCTTAAAGCGGTACATCAAGCCCACCTCTGTATTGATCGAAGAAGACGATTGAGACCCGCCATTGACGATATTGTCCGCAAGATCGAAGACTACTGCGCTTGTCGGATTTACGCGGAATTGGTAATACCCCGCAGTAAGACCAAGTCGAATGTTGTGCGCACCCAAACGTATTCCATAAGACACAGAGCCTGAAGCGGCGATTTGCTGAAGCATTCCAACCTTATCGATGAGCATACTTCCTCCAACTCCCCAATTCTTTCCGAGTCGGGAATTTACACTCAATAAACTTGTTACTGGTGCACCTTCCACTTTCCCCCATTGATTGAGGTGCGAGAAGAAAATTTGTGTACATCCTTCTGCTCCTGCATACGCTGGATTGAGTGCAAAGCGGTTGTAGTTGTAAACACTAGACTGCGGCGTTTGCTGAGCCATGGTCTGTATTGCAAGCATGCTACTCGCAACGATCAATGTATTTCGAACGAACTTTTTCATGACGCTGCTTATTTTTTAAATCTGAACAAGTTGATACTTCCTGTGAATTCTTCATCCGAGCATTTGATCGAATAGAAATACACCCCATCTGGCAATAATTCGCCATCCTTGGTTCCTGCCCATTCATTGTTGTAATCGTTTGTCGTATAAACCGGCTGACCCCAACGGTTGTAGATGGTCACTGTACATCCAGCGATGTATGGATAATTGTTGATTTTCCATGTATCATTCTGACCGTCATCGTTTGGTGTCACCATGTTGCTGATTTCGAAGTCACCCACACAATCAATCACCGATAATTCAAGTCGAACGATAGAATCGCATCCTGCTGCTGTAGTCGTCGTATCGATGTACATTCCGCTTGTTGTCAACGATTGACCAAAGAGATCATACGATTCACCTTGACAAATTTCTGCTTGCTGATACGTTTCGGTTGCATTCGTCACAAACAAGTACAAGGTTAATGTTGAGTCGCAGCCATTGGCATTGACCAACACTTCTGTAAATGCACCACTTGTCGTTAAGGTTTGTGTTCCGAACGTGTATGACTGACCTTCACAAATGGTCGCTGTGATCGATCCTATGGTATTTGGCAAGATCGTAAGGAATAAAGTAGCAATAGAATCACAACCATCCACCGAAATCAAGGTATCCACATACGTTCCTGCCGCAGACAATAAGTTGCCACCGAAGGCATAGCTATCGCCTTGACAAATGGATTGACTTGTCGTCGATGTCAAGTAAGCAGTAACAAACAATGTCGTTGTCACGGTGCTGTCGCAACCATTTACCGCAACAAACGGATCTGTGTAAATCCCCGCTTCCGTATATGTGTTTGTTCCAATCGAATAAGATGCCCCTTGACAAATGGTAATCGTTTGTGCAAAGTTCACTGGTTCGTTGATGGACAAGGTTGTATAGATTGTACTGTCACAACCATTTGCCGCAGTAAACACATCCGTATATAATCCAGCTGTTGTTTGACTAGCACCTTGCAAGAAGATTGATCCACCCGCACAAATTGCAGTATCTACGAAGACTTGTATTGGGCTGATGATGCAAGGGTTCGCACAGGCTGTTGCATCCACTGTAAAGCTGTAAGGACAAGAACCGTCAGTAACCGTTACTGTAAATACTTCTGCGGATGGCACTTCAAAGACCGTATTCGTACCTGAAGCAAAAGTACCCGTTGATACCGCATTGCCTGCCGCATTCGAAATGGTATAACTAAAGCCTGAGCCATTGAATGTCGCTAGTCCACCTGATGCTGTAAATGTAATCGTGCACAAGGCATTGTCATACGAAGAAACTGGCTGGATTGGCTGAAGGAAAACCACAGGCACACCGTTGCTCAAGGCAGCAGATGAACAAGAGAATGTTCCCCAATCTGTGCCAGGTTGATCCGCCATTGGCGAGACATAGTACAATTGATTGAACGCTGGATTTCCAAACGTTCCCGAACCATTCGTATTGTTGACGAAAATTCCGTTTGACGTTTGCACAGAATCAATGAATACAAAACCTGAGCCTGATACTGGGTCTGGCACTGGAGATGTATTGTGAATCACATAGCCTAAAGACAAGCAAGAAGGAATATCCAAAGTACTTTCTCCGATGCCATTTACCATAATACCGGGGTAGATGGTATCTCCGAAACATACAAATGCGGTATCGGTATCGGTCACATTGATCGTATTTCCATTCGACAATTGAACAAAAACATCACCTGCATCGTTCGCAACCTCACGCACATATTCGATAATGTATTGTCCTTCGTCACCAGGTGAACCACCGTCCAATTGGATGGCGTAGATTTTTCCTGGAACAAGGCAACAAACAGACTCTTGCGTTCCATCAAATCCTGCCGTACCCGTCAACATAGGAGTTACAATCGGTGTGTTTCGTGTTCCATCCTGCGTATAGGTTGCTGGTTGAAGTCCACCGTAGCAATCTGTCCCGTTCAATAGCTCATATACATTGTAGCGCAAGGTATCCAAACCGATGTAGGCCCTGATATTCATTTCAACTGAACCTGATGGTGGAGCTACGAAATAATGCCAAACCGTTTGATCGGCGCGATCTGATTGCTGTGCAGCTGCTGCTGGCTCACCGGCCAAATACTCGCGGCACGCAAATTCATTTGTTCCAGCTACTGCTTGAAAGTTAGGGTCTGTTCCTGCTGGAGTCACAGGTATTTCAAACAATGGGTTTGAAAAGGCCAAGCAAAGAATGTCGTTCCCAGGAGGATTCGTTGTTGGGTTCACCACGGATGGGTCATACAACCATGTATCGATATTTTGACCCGCCAACGGTGTAAGGTTGTTCGCAGGATCCACCATACCGAAGTATTTGTATCCTGGCTCTAAGCAACGTGCATCAATGATTGCACTCACGGTAGTTCCACCAAAAAGTCCATTCAAAGCACCATCGTTCGCGTACAAATCGTCTAAGTTCGCACAGTTGTAATCATTAGGAGTTCCTGGAGAAAAACGTGCATCAAAACCAAACAAGGCAGCACTTTCGGAATAAATAGAACTTTGGTAATCCGTTTCAAAGATCATTCGACCACTGTTTGGCGCAATAAAGTTTAACCAAACGGATTCGTTCATGTCAGCGTTGTTCACTGCTGGATGGTCATAGTCATACGCATGGTATTGATTCGGGTTTGAGCTTGTGTGCTGTTTCCCTGTTTCACCGTAGTTATTGCCCCCATCAAAAGCACATCCGAAACCAAGGTTTGCTGTTGCTCCTGAACCGGCAGTTGAACTAATTACGGTTGTTCCTGGTGTAACTGTATTCGATAAGCATGGAATATCAATCAAATCTGGAGAACTTCCTCCCAATTGATTCACACGAAACTCATAATAACCATGATCTGACGCATTGTCAGCCGTAACTTGTACATAATAGGTTTGTCCTGGAATTAATTTCTGGTAACTGATTCCTGGGAATGGGTCACAACTGTCAAAGGTAAGTTCAGCTTCGGGATCCAATCCAAGAAGATCTATACCATCAGAAAATTCAACGTGCGAAAGGTATTCGAATTTGTCTTTGATCAAGGCACTCGTAATGGGCTGAATCCCATTACCACAGGTGCTTCCATCTGCAGCGTGATAGACTTCAAAGTAGGTTCCAATATCTGTCCCAGCCAAATCCGTTGTGATGTAAACCGACCCACTTGCTGGAGCGACAAATTTCACCCATGTTGAACCTGCGGCTTGCACATCGCTAGCTGCTGGCTCGTTGGGTTCAAGTGTATAATCACACCATCCCAATGTATAGGTTGTATTCATTGCTGCCACCGTAGCATCACAAATGGCATCTTCAAAGTAGTTCACCACCAAAGGAAGACGCTCGACGGCAAGGTTGATCACATATGTTTGTGTAGATTGACAGCCTGCACCTCCTGTCGCCGTGAATGTATAATTCGATGTACCCGCAAAGGCAGGAACAGGCATATTCACCGTTTGAAGCCCCGTTTCACCATTACTCAATCCAAGGACATCATAATTTCCTGCATCGTCGTTGTCATAGGCCTCCCATTTCAACTGTATGTTGGACGGCACGTCTGTTGCGCAGATGTATTGATAATCGAAAAATAAGCCACTATTTGGGCTGAATCCACCGCCAGGAGCGGTAAGTGTATATGGCCCATTGTTATCGTTATTGTAGGCATAATTGAAGCCAAACAACCCAAATAAAGCAGGATTATTGTTGGAATTACCTAGCGTATTATCCGTAGCGGTAAATTCCCAAACGAAGTCACTATTTCCTCCGATGTATCCAATAAAAGGGATAGAAAATCCGTCACAATCCACATTATTGGTCACTTGCACCGATACAACGCGAACGCGAATTGTAGCCTGTCCGAATACAAATCCGGCTGAGGTGAATAGTGCCAACAATAAAGACCGAACGATGAAAATTCGATTCTTATTCATAAGCGTAGTTAATTAGTACTTAAAGTAAGTAGGGCAAATATACAATTCTTTATTTACAAGCTGGGTTACAGTAGCATTGCCACTGGATTTTCCATATACCCTTTGAATGTCTGCAAAAACGCAGCGCCGGAAGCGCCATCCACTACTCTGTGGTCACACGACAAGGTTACTTTCATCACATTTCCGGGGACAACTTGCCCATTTTTCACCACAGGAACTTCCTTAATTCCACCAACTGCCAAAATGCAGCTGTCTGGTGGATTGATGATCGCGGTGAATGACTCGATACCGAACATTCCAAGGTTCGAAATTGTAAATGTATTTCCCTCCCAATCAGATGGTTGAAGTTTTTTGTCTTTCGCTCTCTTCGCATACTCACGCACCTCGTTTCCAATTTGCTGGAATCCTTTCGTATCGGCAAAGCGAACAACAGGAACCAATAGCCCATCTTCCACTGCTACGGCAACACCGATGTGCACGTGGTGATTTCTGCGGATCACATCTCCCAACCAAGCGCTATTCACGGCAGGATGCTGACGCAATGACATGGCTACAGCCTTTACCACCATATCGTTGAAGGATACTTTAACTCCTTCTGTGCTGTTCAATGACTTGCGTGCTGCAATCGCATTGTCCATGTCGATATCTAATGTCAAGTAGAAATGTGGCGCAGTAAACATGCTTTCTGCCAAACGACGCGCAATGACCTTACGCATTTGAGAAACGTTTTCATCTTCAAATGATTCTGTCCCAGCTGGCGCACTATATACAGGTGCTGATGCTGGAGCCGTGTATGGAACATAGTGGTCAACATCGCGTTTCACAATGCGTCCCGCTTCACCCGAACCTGGAACCGCTGCGATGTCGATTCCTTTTTCTTGTGCCATTTTCTTTGCCAATGGAGAGGCAAGAACACGGCCAGAGGTGTTTGATGATGGAACCGATGCTGGTGCAGATACAATCGGAACAGATGCAAGCGGAGCAACTGGAGCTGAAACAGCTGTTGGCGCTGGTGCCGCTGGTGCCGCAACAGATGCCGCTTCCTCTTCTTTCGCAGCAACTGGTGCTGGTGCACCGGCTAAAAGTGCTGAAATATCTTCGCCTTCTTCTCCAATTATGGCTAAAAGAGAATTTACAGGAACAGACTTACCTTTCTCCACACCGATGTGCAACAAAACTCCATCAAAGAACGATTCAAATTCCATCGTCGCCTTGTCCGTTTCAATTTCAGCAAGAACTTCACCAGAGGAAACTTTATCCCCAACTTTCTTTGTCCATTCTGCTACCACGCCATCCGTCATGGTATCACTTAGTTTCGGCATGTAAACGATTTCCGCCATAGTATTTTATATTTTATACCCGAAGACCGGGAATGTTTTATTGGTTAAACGCTTAAAAAAGAACTTGAAGTTGTTCTTAGTATTCTTTGATGTATGGGTAATCGGTTTGTGTATACACATCCTCATACAACTCATGTGCTTCAGGATAAGGTGAATTTTCAGCAAACTCAACAGATTCTGCCACTTCTTTTTTTACCCATTCTTCGATTGCTTCGATTTCCTTTTCGGTCATCCACTTGTTGTCGCGAATCACAGCCAAACAATGTTCGATTGGGTCTTGTTCCATCCATTCTGAAACTTCGTCTTTCGAACGGTATTTTTGAGGATCAGACATCGAGTGACCCTTATATCGGTAGGTACGAATATCTAACAAGGTTGGTCCATCACCTCTGCGGCCACGCGCAGCAGCCTCTTCAATGGCTTCATGCACATCTTCTGGACGCATACCATTTACAGTGCGTGAAGGCATTTCGTATGAAAGTCCAATTTTTGACAAGTCAGTTACGTTGGTTGTGCGCTCAACAGAGGTTCCCATCGCATAATTGTTGTTTTCAATGATGAACACAACTGGTAATTTCCAAATCATCGCCATGTTGAATGTTTCGTGCAAGGCACCTTGACGCACAGCGCCATCACCCATAGAAACAAAAGCGACATTATCCGTCCCGTTGTATTGCTCAGCGAAGGCAACACCAGCACCCATGGCAATTTGTGCACCAACGATTCCGTGTCCACCCATGAAGTTGCGTTCCTTGTCAAAGAAGTGCATAGATCCACCTTTTCCTTTCGAACATCCTGTGGTACGACCATACAATTCAGCCATCAACACTCTAGGATCTGTACCCAAAGCGATTGGATGTCCGTGATCTCGGTAAGCTGTCATGTGCTTATCTCCAGCCTGACATGCGCTTGCTGTGCCTGCAACAATGGCCTCTTGACCAATGTACAAGTGGCAAAAGCCACCAAATTTTTGCTGAATGTACAACTGACCCGTTTTCTCCTCAAACTTTCTGATCAAGAGCATGTCCTTATACCATTTGATATAGGTCTCTTTTGAAAATTTGGAATTCGCTGCCAATGCAGACTTCTTCGTTGTCTTAGAAGGTTTAGCTACAGTTTTTACTGCCATCTTACACTTGATAAAAATAATCGCGCAAATATAGAAATTCTCTTTCAATCACACTCGTGAAAATCAATCGAAATAAAACTTAGTGTCAAAATGACACTTTATTTCATTCTTCCCTTTAATTTTTCGTACAATTCTTTCGTGTGGGCTTGATTTGGATTGGCTTTTAGAATTTTTTCATAGAGCAGCAATGCTTCATTTTCCTTACCCAACATTTCGAGCAGCATACCCAAATTGGATTGTGCATTCAAATCAGATGGATTTCCTTTGCAATACGCCTTCATCAGGTCGAGACTCAAGTCCAATCTACCCTCCTTGAAAAATTGTTCGGAGATCAACATGAGATACGCTGCATCTTTAGGGAATTTCTTCGCCATCATATTGGCTGGGACGCGTATTTCGTCTGCTCGTCCACGTTGAATCAAGTAGTGTATTTCCCGTTTCAACTCTTCTGACGAAGGCTTTTTTATTTTTCGAACTGTATTGATCATGTCATCGACCAGTGCTTTTTTTTCATTCGGATCATCGGTCATCTGAATCAATTGATCCAAAACGGCAAATTGATTTTGAAACAAGGATGCTTTGCTTAGATTCAACTTGAAAATCGCATGGTCTAAAGATTCTTTTCCCTTCTGAAAATAGGCCAATGAGTCTTTTGTTGTCGAACTAATTTTTGCCAATTCCGCGTAAACAAACCCTAAATTCTCATAGATATTGACGTAAGGAGCGTAAATCTGCTGTGCCGCCTTCAATTCTTTGACCGCAGTGATATAATAGTTTTGTTTCTCTTGGGCCGATGATGATGCGTTCCCCAACTGAATGTAAGCTGTCCCCAGATTAAATCGCGTTTTCACGCTATTGGGACAAGACCTCACCCCTGCTGTGTAAATCGTAATGTTGTCTTTCCAATCCATGTTTCTGACGATGGTTCGAACACCTAGAACAAGCGCAATACCGCTAAACAGAAAAACATAATTCCGACCCTTCAAAAATGGAATACGTTCCGCGAGCAAAATGACCATCATGATGATTCCTAAAAGTGGAATAAACATAAATCGTTCACCCAAGGGACAGTTGATCAGAAAGAAAAAATTTGAGGTTAAAATAAAGGTGGAGATAAAGACAATTCCTGCAAAACCGAAGAACGAACGTTTAAACAACCCAATTGCCGTGAGAGTTACTAGTCCTAAAGCTAAAACCAAACCAACAATAGCTGCTGGATTTGCAAAAGAAACAGGTTGAAATACAGCGATGGAGTAATCCCAACTCAAGGATATTGGCGCAAATATCAATTGAATGTATTTGGCAAAAATGGAGAAATTGGTGCTCAATTGTTCTGAAAACGAAGAAGACAAGGCCAGAGAGTTTGCCACCGGATCAATTGGATCGCTGATTAAAACATCGGAAAGCACTACAGAACGAATCAGGAAATACACCAAGAAAGGAATGCTGAATAAATAAGAGTTTTTCACCAAGGAAATGAATCCATCGTGACGTTTGAAGTAATACGTTGCAGGAAAGAGAACGACTCCCATCACTGCTGTTTCTTTCGAGAGTGTCGCTAAGAAAAAGACAAAAAGGGAAATCCATACATCGCGCTTGCTTCCGGTATCAATGCTTCGTGCAAATAGGTTCAGCGACAAAAACAGAAACAAGGCGCACATCAATTCATCCCGGCTTTTCACGTTAGCGACGACTTCTGTATGCAAGGGATGCACTGCGAACAAGAGAGTAATGAGCGCGACTAAAGTCAAACGGTCCTCCCCCATCAAGCGCACTAAATAGCGAAACAAGACTAAAATGGTCAAGGCATACAACAGCACTTGAATGAAATGTGAGGCACTGGAGTTGGCATCGAACATGCTTTTCTCGAGGGCAAATGTTGTCAAGGTCAATGGTCGGTATGACTCGTCCTCACGTCCGTTGTAGCCAAACATGTAACTGTGGCTAAAGATGTACGGGATGGCGCTGACGCCTTGTTGTGTTAATTTGTTTGACGTGACAACGATCAAATCATCAATTGTGTATTCGTGTTTTAAGGTGTTGACATACAACAAGAAGCTTAGTCCACACCAAAACCACCATGTAGTAATCCACTTCATCATTTCACATATTACATTGAACCAAAAGAGAATGGCAATAAGTCCTTTGCCGAATTAAAAATCATTGTTCGGTTATTCTGCGAAACGATAATAATTCGGTAAGGAACAACCTGACGTAACTCTGTTTCAAGCATGACCTGTCGACATCCACCGCAGGGAGATAGTATTTGATCAACAGGCAGTAAATCCCCCTTAGCGACTATGGCCAAGGTAAGAACTTTTGTATTTGGAAAATTGGCACCGACCCAAAAAAGTGTGACCCTTTCTGCGCACAGTCCTGAAGGATACGCAATATTCTCTTGGTTATTTCCTTCCACGATTTCACCATTCTCGAGCAGCACCGAAGCGCCAACGTGAAACTTGCTGTAAGGCGCATAGGCCTTGCTGCATGCAATGAATGCGTGTTCTACAAGATTGAGGTCCTCTGCACCCAATTCTGCATATGAATTGAGCATGGTGTATTGAAAACTGAATTCTTTCATCATACGCAAAAATAGTTTTTTATCCCTTGAATTGACCTTTCATTTCGCGATGCGCTCGAATCTACTTACATTTGCAATGCATGAATCAGTACAAGAAAGTCGCGTTTTATACCTTAGGGTGCAAGCTGAATTTTTCGGAGACATCCACCATTTCCCGTCTTTTCGACGATGCAGGATTTGCAAAAGTTGACTTCGAAGAAACACCTGACATCTACATCATTAACACCTGCTCGGTGACTGAAAATGCAGATAAAAAGTGTCGCCAATTGGTGAAACGCGCAATGAAAATAAATCCAGAGGCCTTTGTTGCCATCATTGGATGCTATGCGCAATTGAAACCTGAAGAAATTGGAAAAATTCCCGGTGTTGACATCGTTCTTGGTGCCAATGAGAAATTCAATTTGATTGAGCACATTGATGCCTTACAATCAAAACAAGAAGTAGCAATTTTAAATTATACTTCAATCAAAGAAACAACGGAGTTCATTCCTTCCTTTTCCTATGGCGATCGAACAAGAAGCTTTTTGAAAGTGCAAGATGGCTGCGATTATTTTTGCACCTTTTGTACCATACCTCTAGCTCGTGGAAAAAGCCGAAATGCAAACATCGCTAAAACGATTCTCGAGGCTGAAAAAATAGCAAAAACCGACATCAAAGAAGTTGTCCTTACTGGTGTGAACATTGGTGATTTTGGTCAAGGTGGAGACGAGAATTTCTTTCAACTCATAAATGCCTTAGATCAAGTAGAAGGAATTGAACGCATCCGAATCTCCTCTATTGAACCCAACTTATTGAGCAATGAAATTATTTCGTTCTGTTTGACTTCTGCACAACGATTTGTTCCCCATTTCCACGTTCCATTGCAATCCGGAAATGACCGATTGTTGAAAGCCATGCGTAGAAAGTATGAACGTTCCCTTTATGCAGAGCGTGTCAATAGCATTAAATCATTGCGTGCCGATGCCTGTATTGGTGTAGATGTCATCGTCGGATTCCCTGGAGAAACTGATGAGGAATTCATGGACACCATTGATTTTTTGAAAGACTTGGACATCTCCTACCTTCATGTCTTTACGTATTCCGAGCGTGCGAATACCACAGCAGTAAAACTGGGCAATCCTGTTCCTAAGGCTGTTCGACGTGAGCGCAGTAAAATGCTTCACATCCTTTCCGATAAGAAAAAAAGAGGCTTTTACGAGCAAAATCTTGGTACAGAACGGACCGTGTTGTTCGAACATGAAGAAGATGAGGGTGTGATGTATGGCTTTACCGAAAACTATGTCAAAGTAAAATACCCTTACGCTGCAGAAATGGCCAATTCATTCCACAAGGTAAAATTGACAGAGATTGATCGTGACGGCATCATGAAATGCACATTGCTGTAATTATTTACCCTTCCAAGCCCTCGTCATCTCGCGTTTTCCTGGAGGACCAGGCAGTGATTCTACCGTGAATCCCAATGATTTTAAGTCACGTTTTAACTGCCCTTTGGCGCAGTAGGTAACAAACAATCCACCTGGGACAAGGATGTCCGCCATTTTCGCAAGGACATTTAAGTCCCACATTTCGGCTTGAGCGCGGGGACCAAAAGCATCAAAATAGACAAGGTCAACAGATGTCAATTTGGGCGAATAATCTTCGATTTTTTGTTGAATCTTTTCGATTGTGAAAAAAGGTGAAATGTGCTGTCTACTCTCCCATTCAGTCAAATGCAAGGCTGAAAATACAGCTTCAATATCTGCAGAGACAAACTTTTCATAATTCATGGAAAGCGCCATTTCAGTCGGTACTGGAAATGCCTCAATCCCAATATAATGAATGTGCTTTTTTAGATGAATTGCTTCCTGGGCACTGAGCAAGGCATTTAATCCTGTCCCAAAACCCATTTCAAAGATTCGAATGGTATTTTTTTTAGGTATTGCCCGAAGTCCATGTTCAATAAATACATGCTTTGCCTCCTGTAAAGCTCCATGCGACGAATGGTAATTTTCATCCAGTTCAGGCAGTCGAATCGACATCGAACCGTCGTCGGTGGTTATGATTTCTCGCTTCACCCGTTAAAGATACATAGGGATTTCAACAATTGTTCAAAACCCCTCTGAATATCTTTTCGCAAAGTTTTCATGGGAGAATAAAAAGAGGCCTTCGAATACGTATCTTTGCTTTTATGGACAACAATATGAGTGACAACACCAAGCGAACTGTAACGCGCGCAAAAAATCCATCTGGATTATTGAATGACTTAGGAAAGATCCCACCACAAGCGGTAGACTTGGAGCAAGCCGTTTTGGGCGCGATGATGCTGGAAAAAAATGCAGTCACGGATACCATCGACACATTAAAGCCACAGAGTTTTTATGATCCGAAGCATCAGTACATCTACAATGCCATTCGCGAGTTATTTGGTTCGTCCAGTCCAATTGACTTATTGACAGTCATCAATCAATTGAAAAAAAATGGGGAGCTAGAGGCCTCTGGAGGTGCAGCTTATATCTCACAGTTGACCTCTCGTGTGGCCTCTACAGCTCACGCAGAATACCATGCCCGTGTCATTTCTGAAAAGCATATCAAACGTGAATTAATTCGAATGAGCAGTGAGGTGATTCGCGATGCCTTCGACGACACAAACGATGTTTTTGATGTCTTGAATAAAGCCGAATCAGAACTGTTCCAAATTGCAGAAAACAACATGGGAAAACATGTGGATTTGATGCAAAATGTAGTACGACAGGCCATTGAAGAAATTGAAAAAGCCTCACAAAACTCAGATGGTATCTCAGGAATTCCTTCTGGATTTACCGACTTGGATAAATTAACCTCTGGATGGCAACGTTCAGATATGATCGTGATTGCCGCACGTCCAGCGATGGGAAAAACGGCCTTTGTCCTTTCTATGGCGCGAAACACAGCGGTAGATCACGGTCGTGGCGTAGCGATTTTCTCTCTTGAAATGTCTTCGGTGCAGTTGGTTAAACGACTCATTGCTAGTGAAGCACGCATCAGTGCGGAAAAATTGAGAAAAGGGGATTTGCGTGACCATGAATTCCAACAGTTGCACTCGCGCATCAGCAAACTGGCAACTGCTCCAATTTACATCGATGACACACCCGGAATCAGTATTTTCGACTTGCGTGCAAAATGTCGCCGCCTAAAAATGCAGCACAACATTGACTTGGTGATCATCGATTACTTGCAATTGATGACCGCAGGTGGCGCGAAAGGCGCAGGAAATCGCGAACAGGAAATCTCAGCCATCTCTCG